>NZ_JBEYVW010000021.1:0-158260 GCF_040644175.1 Streptomyces sp. NPDC047017
GATGCGCCAACACCGCCCGATTGACCTTGATCGCCACAGCGGGATCATGCCATCCACCTGGCACGACACTCACCCGCTATCACGCACCAACTCGTAAGGAATCAGGGCTGAGGAATCAGGGCTGAGGACTCCGGTCGACCACCGGCCACGTCCGGTATCCCTCGGGAAAGCCGCTCAGCGCAGTACGGCCGCCAGCAGGTCGGACCCGAGTGCCGTCAGATCGGGCAGGTTGACGGTGTAACGGACGTAACGCCCCTGCCGCCGGGCCGTGAGCAGGCCCGCGCGGCGCAGGACGGCGAGGTGGCGGGACACCTCCGGGGGCGAGAGTTCCCAGGCGTGGGCCAGCTCGCCGGTGGTGTGCGGGCCGCGGGCCAGGGTGCGCAGCAGCCGTAGCCGTATCGGGTGCGCGAGTGACTCCAGCCGTAGCGTGACCGTTTCCAGCGACACCGGCTCCGAGGGACTCGCCTCGGCCACGGGGTACTGCACCACCGGTTGCCACCCGGGCGCGTGCACCGCCACCAGGTGCGGGCGGCCGAAGACGCTGGGGACGAAGGTGACCCCGGTGTCGCGGGCGGTGGTCGCGTTGTCCTGCAGCTTGTCCACGATGATGCGGTTGCCGTCCGGTGCCAGGGTCACGGCGCTGGAGACCGACGCGAGGGCCGCTCCGATGCCCTGGCGCTTCAGCAGGTCGTTCTTCAGGCGCAGATCGGTGGCGAGTCGCACGGCGACGCCCGCCCACGCGGCGTCGAAGAAAGCCTCGGCGCACTGTTCGAGAGTGTGACGTACCCGTGCCCGTACGGCGGCCGGGTCGGCGAGCAGCCGCTCCGCGAAGGTCTCCTGGAGCGTGCCGCGGGCCTGGGCCAGGTCCAGGGCCCGCCCGCGCGCTGTCGCGTCGGCGAGCGGCGACGGCGCGGCGAAGTGGACCCGGTTGTTGCCGCACGTGGTGACGAGCGCGGCGGTCACATAGGTCTCGTCGTCGATCCGGTCCATGTCGTCCAACTCCTCGGCGAGGGTGGGCCGGGGACGGGCGGGTACCAGGAAGTCGGCTCGTGAGGAACGCCAGAGGAACTCCGCCTCCCTGAGCCGCTCGGCCAGCTCCGGCCGCAACCCGGCCCAGACGTCCGCGGCCCAGCCGGCGAGCTGCGGGTGATGCCCGGGTTCGGCCAGCACGTGCAGCATCGCGGTCAGCTCGGCCAGCGGGGAGGCGGCGAACCGCAGCCGCCCGGACGGCAGTCCGCCGATGTCGATCTTCAACGTCATCCCCTCATCATCACTGGTGGGGCGGCCGGCGAACGCGTCGATTGACGGTGTCCGTCAATCGTCCTGGCCGTCCCGGCGGTTGAACGCACCGTTGACGCCATGGCAACCACCACGGAGTCCCGGCCGCCGCTCCGGCCGCGCGCCCTCGTTCGCGCTTCCGGAGGCCCCCGCTACGCCGTCGCCCTGGCCGTGGACGCGCTCGGCACCGGCATGCTGCGGCCCTTTCTGCTGCTCTACGGGGTGACCGTGCTGAGGCTGTCCGCGTCGGCCACCGGCATCGCCATGACGGTCGGCGTCGTCGTGGGCCTGGTGTGCATGCCCGTGGTGGGCCGATGGCTGGACCGGGGCGCACGCAGCACGGTCGTGGCGGCGTCGATGCTGGTGCGGGTGGTGGGCGTGGCGCTGCTGCTGGCCGCCCCGGCGGGGCACGTCCGGCTGTTCGCGGCGGCGGCGCTCTTCCTCGGCATCGGCAACCAGGCATGGCCGGCCGCTCACGCCGCCCTCGTGGCCACGGTCGCCCACGGCCGCGAACGCGACGCCGCCCTCGCGGCGGGCCGCGCCCTGCGCAACGCCGGACTGGGCGCCGGTGCGCTCCTGGCCACCGTGTGCCTGGCGGGCGGCACCACCGCGTTGCGGGCACTGGCGGCGGTCACCGGGATCGCCTATCTCGCTGCGGCGGCCCTGGCCTGGTCGGTCCACGTGCACGCGCGGCCGGCCGCTGTCCCGGCCAAGGACCGGGCCGGCGGGCCCGCGCCTCGCACGCGCGTGCTGCTGGCCGCCAACGTCGTCTACGTCTTCTGCCTCAACGTCCCCGAGATCGCGCTGCCTCTGGTCCTGGTGACACAGTTGCACGCCTGCCCGGTGTGGTCGGCGGCCGTCTTCGTGGCGAACACGGTGCTGGTGGTCACCCTGCAGATTCCGGTCACCGTCCTGATGTCCCGCTTCTCCCGGCGGACCGTGCTGGCCCTCGCCGGCGTGGTACTCGCCGGGTCCTACCTGGGCTTCCTCGCGGCCACTTCCCTGGGAGGCGGCTGGAGTGCCCCGGCCGTCGCCACGGTGTCCGTGGTCTGCACCATCGGGGAGATCATCTATGCCGGCAGCGCCACCGCGCTCGTCACCGCCCTCGCACCGGCCCATGTCCTGGGGCGCGCCCTCGCCCGCTTCCAGCTCTCCACGGGCTTCGGCCTCGCCGTCTCCCCGGCGGTCATCACCGCTCTCGCCTCCCGCGGCTCGGCCGCCCTCTGGGGCAGCCTCACCGCCGCGACGCTGCTGTCCGCCGCCGCCGTCGCCACAGAGAAGGACGGAGGAACGCGGCCCAGCGGTGGCCGCCGCCGGGCGCGAACAGGCTCGTGAGTTCGACGATCGCCTCGGGGACTTGGGGGACTTGGGGGGCTTGGGGGGCTTCGGGGACTTCGGGGGCCGGACGGGGTCGCAGCCGAGCGGTACTCGCATCACCGTACGCGGGCTCCAGCACGTGTCCTCACGGGCCCGGCCCCGGCGGTGGGCCCGTCTTCTCCCGAAGGTGCACCTCGCGCCGCGCGATCAGCCGGTCGATCCTTGGACATCGGTATGGCCTGGCACCCGCGCGACGCCGACGCCGACGCCGACCCGGGCCACCAGTGGCTGCGGGGCCGGGTCGGGGATGTCCCGCTGGTCGTTCGGCATGTCCGGCGGCCTCTCGCATCCGGAGAACATTCCGCCCCCGGCACGCTGCTGCGACTCAGGTAGCACAGGGGCGTGCCCGGACTGCGACTGCGGTCGCATGTGAGGGCGACCCGGGGGCGATGTGGCAGCGCGTGCCCGTCAGGAGGATGGCCGGGTGACCGAGACCCTCGCGGGGCTGTACATGTCCCCTCTGGAAATCCTGGCCTTGCTGAGTGCCGTCGCGCTGGTGGTGGCGCGCTGGTTTCCCCCGACTGCCCGTCCACGCGTCACGTTCGTGGCGGTGGCGGTGCTCGTGCTGTCCGTGATCGTACTGAGTGTGGTGGGGTTCCGCTGGCAGCTGGCGCCCGTTCTGGCGGGCGCCGCCCTCGCGTTGCCGTTCGCCCTCGCTCCCCAGCTGCGACGCCGTACCGGGAAGCCGGCGTGGCGGGCCCGGTGGTGGCTGGCGTTGCCGGGGTCGGTGGCCTGCGTCGGCCTGATCGCCACGGGGCCGGTGGCCGCCTGGGCCTTTCCCGTCCCCGCGTTCCCCGAGCCGTCGGGCGGTTTCGCGGTCGGCACCCACGTGGTGCAGTGGACCGACCCCCACCGCCCCGAGACCTTCACCGCCGACCCGCACGACCGGCGCACGGTCGTGGTCCAGCTCTGGTACCCCGCGCGAAAGAGCCCCGCAGGCGTGCGGCGGGCCCAGTACCTCGGACGCACGGAGCACGAGGCGCGCACCGTCTCCGACGCCCTCGCCCGCCAGGTCGGCCTGCCCGGCTTCCTGGTCGACGGCGCCACGCGGGCCCACACCCATGCGGTCTTCGACGCCCCGGTGGCCGGTGGGGGCGCACGGTTCCCGGTCGTGCTGTTCTCTCCCGGGTCGGGCGGAGTGCGTACCCAGAACACCGCCTGGGCGGAGGAACTGGCCAGCCACGGCTATGTGGTCGCCGCCCTCGACCACCCGTACGACTCCGCCGCCGTCGTCCTCGACAGCGGCCGGACGATCCGCAGCAGGACCACCTCGACCGGGGACCGGGAGAAGGACGACAAGCTGGCGGCCGGCTGGACGGCTGTGCGGGCCGCCGACCTCAGCTTCGTCCTCACCCAGCTGGGCCGTCTGGACCGAGGTGAGATCACCGGACCGCTGACCGGACGGCTGGACACCGGCCGGGCCGCGGTCGGCGGTCACTCCATGGGTGGGGCCGCCGCGCTGCAGGCAGGCCGGCAGGACCGCCGCTTCGGCGCCGTCATCGACCTGGACGGCTACCCCCACGGCCCCACCTCCCCTTCCCTCCACCAGCCGACGCTCGTGCTCACCCAGGCCATCACCCCCCAAACCGACCCGCGTTACCTGCCCCGCCTCACCGAAGCCCTCAAGCACAGCACCGCGACGAGCTACCGGCTCACCATCCCCGGCGCCGCGCACCTCACCTTCATGGACGGGCCCCTGTACCTGCCGCCCGTGCCCTCGATAGTCGGCTCCCTGGGCCGCACCAGGAGCCCGCGCGTCGTCGCCGCGACCACCCTCGCCTTCCTGGACACCACCCTGCGGCACGAACCCGGTGACCTGACCGGCGTCCTGTCGGGCTACGGCGACCTCAGCGTCCTTCCTCCGGACCACAGCCGCTGACCGGCTGCGCCGCGACCGCCGCGACCGTCCGTGGCCTCAGTGTTCGTGGGTCGCCTCGCCGGACGCGGACGCGGGTGCGGGCGCGGTCGCCGGTGCCGGGTCCGTGTCCGTGTCCGTGTCCGCGGCCACCGTCCCGCCCGCGTGCACCGTGAACGCCGCCGTACGCACCTTGCCCGCGTGCTGGAAGTCGAAGAACAGCCGGTACGCGCCCGCGCTCGGCGCCGTCGCCATGAAGGAGACCTTCGGTCCGGGCTCGGTGCGGCCGTCGCCGGGCTCGCCGGTGGGGTGCACGTGCAGATAGGCGAGGTCGCCGGAGCGCAGGGCGACGAGATGTCCGTAGGCGCCGAGATAGGGCTGGAGGTCCCGCACCGGGCGCCCCTGCCTGGTGACGGTGAGGCTCAGTTCGGTGGCCCTGCCGGGGGCCGGTTCGCCGTCGAGGCGCACTTGGTAGCCGTCCACTTCGGCGATCGCGCTGGGCCCGGGCAGCGCCGCCGGCTCGTACGGCCCGGAAACGGCGAGATCGGCGCCGAGCGTGAGGGGTTCCCCGCCCTGCGGCCGGAAGTCGGCGAAGACGCGGTAGCCGCCCGCGCCGGGCAGGTTCACCGGCGCGCTCCAGGTGCCGTCGGCGGCACGCGTCGGATGCAGGTGGCGGTAGACGGTGAGGTCGCGTGAGGCGACGACCAGGTGCAGTTCCTTGCCGTGTTCCCGCTGGTAGGCGGTGACCTTGCGGCCCGTGGCGTCCCGCACGATCCCGAAGCGCAGTTCTGCTTCCCGGCCCGCCTGCGTGCGCGAGGTGCCCAGGGCGAGCGTGTAGCCGTCCCGGGAGATCTCCAGGCCGCCCGGCGTCTCCTCGGCGTGCCCGCCGCCCGCCGCCTCGGTGTGGCCGGCGTGGCCGGGTCCGGAGGCGGCATGGCCGCTGTGCGTGCCGGCCGCCGGCCGCGGGTCGATGGCGCCCACGGTGCCTCCGACGCCGTAGGCGGTGCCGAAGGTCGCGGCGAGCGCGGCGGCGAAGACGGTGATCCGCAGTGCGGTGTTCATGGCCAGCTCTCCTCATCTCACAGGCCGCTTGGCAGTGCGGCCGGCCGTCAGGCCAACATACCCCAGGGGGGTATCTAGTCAAGCCGGGGGTGCGGGCCGGAGGCGGAGGTTGCGCGGCATACGGGTGGGGGGTATACATGGAGGCGTCGAGATACCCCCTGGGGGTATGAATCGTTCCAATGGGAGGACCCCGTGTCGAACTGCTGCACCCCGGACGGCAACTGCCACACCGACGCCGACAGCACCGGAAACGCCAGCGGCACCGGCAACGCCGGCAACGCCGGCAACGCCGGCAACAAGGTCACTTACAAGGTCGGCGGCGTCGGGAGCGCCCACTGCCAGGGTGTCGTCGCCAAGGCGGTCGGTGGCCTGGACGAGGTCTCCGCGGTCGAGGTGGAGATCGGCACCGGCCTGGTGACGGTGACGGCCGCCGCCGCGCCCGACGAGGCGCTCGACGCGCTGATCGCCCAGACCGTCGACGAGGCCGGCTACGACTTCGCCGGCCGGACGGCCGCCTGACCGGCCGGTCCCGCCCGTACCGGCTGACCGGCCGGTCCCGCCCGGGCCGGTCCCGCTCCGGCACGGGCGGGACCGCTCCGGTACGGCAAGCCCCCAGAGCTCCGAGGAGCAGAGACATGACCACCATCACGCCCGGCGCGGCCGAGGTCGAACTCGCCATCGGCGGCATGACCTGCGCCTCGTGCGCCGCCCGGATCGAGAAGAAGCTCAACCGCATGGACGGTGTCGAGGCCACCGTCAACTACGCCACCGAGAAGGCCAAGGTCACCTACCGCGAGGACATCGGGGTCGCCGACCTGATCGCCACCGTCGAGGCCACCGGCTACACCGCGCGCGAGCCCGAGCCCGCCCGTACGGCACCGGCCGCCACGGACGACGCCGGGAACGGAGCGGAGGAGGACGGGCTGCGCCCGCTGCGCCTGCGGCTCATCACCGCCATGGTCCTCGCGGTGCCGGTGATCCTGACGGCGATGGTCCCGGCCTTCCAGTTCGAGTACTGGCAGTGGCTCTCCCTGACCCTGGCGGCGCCGGTGGTCACCTATGCCGCGTGGCCGTTCCACCGGGCGGCCTGGACCAACGCAAGGCACGGCGCCGCCACCATGGACACGCTGATCTCGGTCGGCACCTCGGCGGCGTTCCTGTGGTCGCTGTGGGCGCTGTTCTTCGGCACCGCCGGCCGGCCCGGCATGACCCACCCCTTCGAGCTGACCATCTCCCGCACCGACGGCGCCGGGAGCATCTACCTGGAGGCCGCCGCCGGAGTCACGGCGTTCATCCTGGCCGGCCGGTACTTCGAGGCCCGGTCCAAGCGCAAGGCCGGTGCCGCCCTGAAGGCCCTGCTGGAACTGGGCGCCAAGGAAGTCACCGTGCTCCGCGACGGCCGCGAGGAACTCGTCCCGGTCGCCCAACTGGCCGTCGGCGACCGGTTCCTGGTGCGCCCCGGCGAGAAGATCGCGACCGACGGCACGGTGGTCGAGGGCTCGTCGGCCGTGGACGCCTCCCTGCTCACCGGCGAGTCCGTGCCGGTCGAGGTGGCGGTGGGCGACGGCGTCACCGGAGCCACGCTCAACGCGGGCGGCCGGCTCGTCGTCGAGGCCACCCGGGTCGGGGCCGACACCCAACTGGCCCGGATGGCCCGGCTCGTCGAGGACGCGCAGAACGGCAAGGCCGCGGCCCAGCGCCTCGCCGACCGGATCTCGGCCGTCTTCGTGCCGGTGGTCATCGCCCTGGCCCTGGGCACCCTGGGCTTCTGGCTGGGCAACGGCGCCGGACTGACCGCCGCGTTCACCGCCGCCGTCGCCGTCCTCATCATCGCCTGCCCCTGCGCCCTGGGCCTGGCCACCCCCACCGCCCTCATGGTCGGCACCGGGCGCGGCGCCCAGCTCGGCATCCTCATCAAGGGGCCCGAGGTGCTGGAGACCACCCGCAAGGTCGACACCATCGTCCTGGACAAGACCGGCACCGTCACCACCGGCCGGATGACCCTGCTCACCGCGCACACCGCCGAGGGGACCGACGAGACGGAGGCGCTGCGGCTGGCCGGCGCCCTGGAACACGCCTCCGAGCACCCCATCGCCCAGGCCGTCGCCGCCGGAGCCGCCGCCCGCGTGGGCACCCTGCCCGCTCCCGAGGACTTCGCCAACATCGCCGGCCTCGGTGTGCAGGGCGTCGTGGACGGACACGCGGTGCTCGTCGGCCGTGAGCGACTGCTCGCCCAGTGGGCCATCGCGCTGCCCGCCGCACTGGCCCGCGCCAAGGCCGCCGCGGAGACCGCCGGGCGTACGGCCGTCCTGGTGGCCTGGGACGGCGAGGCCCGCGCGGTGCTGGAGGTGGCCGACGCCATCAAGGAGACGAGTCCGGAGGCCGTCCGCAGGCTGCGCGCGCTCGGCCTGACGCCGATCCTGCTGACCGGGGACAACCGGGCGGTCGCCGAAGCCGTCGCCGCCGAGGCGGGGATCGCCGCCGAGCAGGTGATCGCGGAGGTCCTGCCGCAGGACAAGGTGGACGTCGTCAAGCGTCTGCAGGGCGAGGGCCGTTCCGTCGCCATGGTCGGTGACGGCGTGAACGACGCCGCGGCCCTGGCCCAGGCGGACCTGGGACTGGCCATGGGCACCGGCACGGACGCCGCCATCGAAGCCGGCGACCTGACCCTGGTGCGCGGCGATCTCAGGGTCGCGGCCGACGCCATCCGGCTGTCCCGCAAGACGCTGGGCACCATCCGGACCAACCTCTTCTGGGCCTTCGCCTACAACGTCGCCGCGCTTCCGCTCGCCGCCGCCGGTCTGCTCAACCCGATGATCGCCGGTGCGGCCATGGCCTTCTCCTCGGTCTTCGTGGTCGGCAACAGCCTCCGGCTGCGCGGCTTCCGGCCCGCCGACCGCTGAGGCGCCGACGAGGACAAGGAGGCCGCCATGGCCCACCAGGACGACGTCGTCAGACGGCTGCGCCGGATCGAAGGCCAGGTCCGCGGCCCGCAGCGGATGGTCGAGGAGGGCGCGTACTGCATCGACGTCCTCACCCAGGTCGCCGCCACCAGCGCCGCGCTGCAGTCCTGCGCGCTGGCCCTCCTGGACGAACACCTCAACTCCTGTGTCACGCAGGCCATCGTGGAGGGCGGTGAGCAGGCCAGGACCAAGGTCAGCGAGGCGTCCTCGGCCATCGCCCGGCTCGTCCGCGCATGAGGGGGACGAGCCGGCCTCCACGCACCGGGGCCCGGGCGGACCGCTCCGCCCGGGCCCCGGTGCGCGTCACCCTCCCGCGCCCGCCGCGCGACCGGCCCGCAGCCGCGGACCCGGACCCGGTCGGGGTCCGGACCCAGGCACAGACCGAACACCTGACGCACCAGCACCCGTCCGGTCCCGGCGAACCGGAGCCCGCGGCCCCGGCGAACCGGAGCCGCGGAGCCCGCGGAGTCCGGCGCACGGGCCCGCGGGGGCCGCCGGTGCGGACATGTCCGCCGTACGACATCATGGGTCGGGTATACCCCACCCAGGTATGCCGACACAGCGGTCGGTCCGGAGATCCGAACAGGCCGAACGGGCCGGACGGGCCGAACACGTGGCCTACGATGAAGAGCGCCTCGGTGACGGGCGGCGGAGGGGAACAAGTGCGACGGCGCGGCGACTTGGAAGCCGAAATCATGGACCGCCTCTGGCGCTGGGGGCGGCCCGGCACCGTCCGGGAGATCGTCGACGACATCAACCTGACCAGGCCGGTCGCCTACACCACGGTGATGACCGTCGCGGACATCCTGCACCGCAAGGGCATGCTCCGGCGCGAGAAGGCGGGGCGCGCCTGGCTGTACGAAGCCCGGCGGAGCCGCGAGGAGAACACGGCGAGCCTGATGCAGGAGGCCCTCGGCAGCACCGAGGACCGGCAGGCCGCACTCCAGCGCTTCGTGGAGCACATGCCCCCGGAGGACGTGTCCGCACTGGCGGCCGCGCTCCGCGCCGCCGGGCACATGCCCGCCGACGCGAGACCGCCGGAGGGAGGTCGGTGAGCGGATCATTGCGCGGCGCGGCCGAGTTCCTGCTGGGCCTGCACCACGTCCTGGCGCCCCTGACGGTGGCGGTCGTCTGCGGAGTCTGCCTGCCGCGCGCGCTGACGCGCAGCCCCTGGGCGCATCGGACACCGCGGTGCACGCTCGCGCTCTGGGGGCTGCTGGCCCTCGCCCTGACGGCCTCCACCTCCCTCGCGGTCCTGCAACTGACCCTCCCGCTCACTTCGGGTCGTGGGCGAAGAGCATCATGAGCAGCGTCATGGCCGCCGGCGCGATCAGCGCGCCGCCCACGCCCTGGACCGCACGGCCGGCGACCTCCACGGAGGCGTTCTGCGCGGCGGCGGCGACGACGGAACCGGCGATCAGGACGACCCAGCCCGTGGTGAAGACCTTGCGGGCCCCGAGCAGGTCGGAGAGCCGGCCGCCGAGCAGGAGCAGGCCGCCGAAGGCGATGACATAGGCGTTGAAGACCCACTGCAACGCGCCCTGCGAGAAGCCGAGGTCCTTCTGCATCTCGGGAAGCGCCACCCCGATGATCGACGTGTCCATGATGACCATGAACTGGGCGGCGGCGAGCACGGCGAGCGCCCATCAACGCCGGGGATTGACGGCTGTCATGACTCCACCCTTCCTGTCTGTATACCCCCGGGGGGTACTGATCAGGCTGTGCCGTAGCATACCCGCGGGGGGTATATAAGAAGGGCGAATGATCCCTGCGGCAAGCACCCGCCACGCGCGCCCGCCGTAGCGGCCCGTGCGCGAAGGACGGGCGACGCGGTCGCCGGGCTAGCCGCGGTCCGGGGCCGGGTCCGGGGCCAGGTCCAGGTCCGGGTCGGGGGCCAGGGCCGGGTCCGGGTCCGGGAGCGGCGGAAGCGTGAGGGCCCGGCGGGAGGGGGCGGAGAGTTTGCGCATGGCCCGGCTGACGTGCTGTTCGACCGTGCGCGGGGAGAGGTGGAGGGTGGTGGCGATCTCGCGGTTGGTGAGGCCGCGGGCGGCCAGGTCCGCGACCTCGCGTTCCCGGGGTGAGAGCCCGAAAGCGTGAGAAGGGCGTCCGCGGCGGGGCTCGGTGAGCAGCCGGAGGTCAGCGCGTACCCGGGCGGTGTCCCAGGTCGCCCCCAGGCCGGCGAAGTCGCGCACGGCGCCTTCCAGTTCCGTCCGGGCCGATGCCCGGTCCCCCGTGGCCAGCGCGCAGCGGGCGGCGGCCTCGGTGGCCAGCGCGGCCAGGTAGGGCCGGGGCAGGGCGGCGTATCCGGCGGCCGCTGCCCGGTAGCGGGCGCGGGCCTCCGCGTGATCGCCGCTGTGCTCGGCCAGGGCGGCGGCGCACCAGTGGGCGGCGGCCGCGGCGGCAGGGGGTGGCGGCGCGTGCAGCCCGCCGGTGAACTCCTCGGCCAGCTGCGCGGCCTCGGCCGGCCGGCCGGCGGCCAGCGCCGCGGTGACCGCCCAGGGCGCGGCCTCCGCGGCCCAGGCCCAGATGCCCTTGCGGCGCAGCCGGTTCCAGGCGGCCACCGCCTGTGCCCGGGCTGCTTCACCGTCGCCCCGGGCGAGGGCGAGACGGATCAGGAGGGCGGAGGCGGCCGAGGCGACCGGCACCAACTGGGCGTCCAGCGGCAGGGCCCCGGGCCCCAGCAGGCAGTCGGTGACCTGCTGCCACTCCCCGCGGGCCAGGGCCAGGGAAGCCAGCACCAGGTGGGCGTCGGTGCCGAGCACCGGACTGCCCGAGACCTGGGCCACCAACCGCTCGGCCCGCTCGGCCAGTCCGGCCCAGCGGCCGGTGAAGCAGTCGAGCAACAGCGCGGCGCCGCGCCCGGCCAGCGTGGCGGTGGAGTCCGTGTGCGGGCGGCCCGGGTGGGCCAGGCTCTGGTCCAGCCAGTTGCGGGCCTCCTGGTAACGGCCCAGCCAGGTGACGGCGTCGGCGGCGTTGGACAGGCCGCGCGCCCAGTGGTGGAGGCACTCGGGGTCCGCGTCCGGGCCGGGCGGGACGGCGAAGGTGTCATCGGCCCGGGGCGCGCCCACGGTCAGCAGCAGGGAGACCCCGTTGGCCGCGACGGCCGCGTGCAGGGCGGGCTCCGCGACCGCCGCCGCTGTCACCTCGGCCCGCTCCAGCCAGCGCAGATGCTCCGCGACGGTGGCACCGGGCCAGTGCGGTATGGCCATGCCGGACAACACCCGCGCCACCAGCCCAGGTTGAGCGAACACCTCGTACGCGGTCAGTTCGCACGCCGTCCGCTCCAGGCACAGCCAGCCCTCCCGGTCGGGCGGCCGCGGACCGCACAGCGCCAGCGCCAGCGAGATCCGCGCGCGACCGCGTACCGCCCCCGGCAGCGCGGGATTCGCGGCGATCGAGGACAGCAGCCGTCCGGCGGTGGCGGCCGGCAGCGCCGCCGCCAGTGGACCCATCGCCAGGCTCGCGAGCCGGGCCCTGGAGTGCGTCGCCAGGCGCCCGTCGGCGAGGGTGCGGCGCAGCAGCCGGTCGGCCTCGTCGTGACGGCCCCCCTCCATGTGGGCGCCGACGGCACGTTCGACGGCACGCAGTCGCCCGCGCTCGTGGCCGCCGGCCTCCAGGTGCGCGGCGATGGACGGCCAGGGCGGTTGCCGGCGGCGGCCCAGCACCCGGGCCGCCGCGCGGTGCAGAGCGGCGCGCACCGGCCCCGGCAGTACGGCGGTGACCGCGTCGGCGGCCAGCGGGACGGCGAACCCGTAGGCGTCGGGACCGAGTTCCTGCAAGGCCGACACGTCCAGGGCCCGGACGAGTCCTTCCTCGCCCGCGGCCCCGGGAAGTCCGGCGATCTCCGCCAGCTCGGCGGCCGAGGCGGGCCGAGCGCCGACTCGGCCGGCCGGACTGCCCAGTATCGCGGCCGCCCGGACCAGGGACCGGAATCCGGCCGGGACGGCGGCCGTTCTGGCGAGGACCAGCTCGGACAGGCGCGGCGGCGGCTCCAGCGCCGCCACCTCGTCGGCGGTGAGCGGCCGGCCGCCGCGCGCCGCTCCGCCGAGCATCTCCAGTACGTCCACGACGACTTGAGCCACCCCGCCGGTCAGCCGGTGCAGCAGGACGTCCGGCGCGGCGGGGGAGGAGGGCGGCAGCGGGCCGAGCCGGGCGGCGAGCAGCCGCCGTACGGCCGCGAGGTCGAGCGGTCCCACCCGGTGACGCACGACAGCGGTACCCGCCGGGGGCGCCAACGGGCGGCCCAGGGGCAGACCGCGCACGGCCAGTTCCTCCGGCCGGTAGGCCAGCACCAGGACCTGACCGGGGGCCGCCCTGCGCACGGTCTCCCACAACAGCTCCCGGTCGGCTTCACCCGCCTCCTGGACGTCGTCCACGATCAGTACCGCGCACCCCCGGACCGGCCCCTGGACCGGGCACATGGCGGACGGTACGGCGGGCGAGGCGGAACCGGGTTTCCTGCCCGCCTCCGGCCGCCCCGTCGGCAGTCGCCCGGCGGCGGAGCGCACGGCACACTCCACACCGGCCGGAACAGCGGCGCGGAGCCGGCGTACGAGATGCGACTTGCCCGTGCCCGCCGCGCCCTCGACCAGCAGTACCAGGGCGGCGGCGTTCGGGGAGCCGAGGGTGCGCCGCACCCGCGCCGCCACCTCGGACTCGTCCACGAGGACCACCGCGCCCCTCCGGTCTGCGTCCCCAGCCCGCACGTGCGCCGGGCCGGTTCAGGACTTCTCTACTTCTTTGCGTATCCGTATTCCGGCCGTCCTGATTGCCCGGGCGTACGCCGGCGCAGCAGCCTAAGGGCCGCCGGGTGACCGAATCCAGACTTTGAACGGACACGGTCACGTGGCTGGCAGGCGTCGGCCCTCCCCACCTCCCCGCCTCCCCGCACGGAACCGCCCGGATCACGCGTCCCGGTCGTTCCGTCCATCCCCCCCACCTCCGGCGTCCGGCCCTGCCCGCACGCCGAGTAAGGAAGACGCATCGTGAAGACACTCAGAGCCGTCCCCGCGCTCCTGACCTGCGCCGTTATCGCGCTGTTGGCGAGCCCGGACAGCGCGAACGCCCGCGAGGCCGCCCACCCCACGAACCCCCGCTCCGCCGCCCCCTCCGCAGCCGGCCTGTGCGCCTCGGCAACGCTCTCCGGCCGGGGAGTGGAAGGGGCGCTCTCTCCGCGCGAGGTCACCCGCCGGCTCGGCCCGCTGACCGACTCGCACCGGGCCGCCCGCGGTTACGTGCCCGGCAAGGGCGCCCTGGCCGCTCCCGGTGCCGTCCGCAACGGCGGAAGTCTCGCGGCGACGGCCATCCATCCGGCGCAGGGCACCGCGTTCAAGCGGTTGCAGGGCAGCGACGGCTCCTGCGCCACGCAGTCCGTCTCCACCCAGGTACGGGTCAGGGGCGCCGACACCACCCTCTACACGCCGACCATGTATCCGGCGGGCGGCTCCTGCGTCGAGCTGGTGACCGTCTACAACCAGGGCGAGGCGTCGGTGTCCGCCTGGGACTGGTGCCGCAACGTCACCTTCGAGGCGTCGGTGCCCATCGACAGCGGCTTCCTGAGCACCTACACGGACGGTTCCTCCAGCGCCTACACCGGCCGGGTGATCAAGACGTCCGCGGCGAGCAACACATGGGCCGCCGACCTGTACAACTACCGCACCCGCGGCTGGGACCGGCTGTACAGCCAGTCGGGCACCACACAGGCCCGGTACGACGGCTGGGACATCTACGAGTTGTACTCCACGGTGGGGTCCTCGGGCCGGGCCGGCTCCTGTGACGCCCTGGCCGGCATCACCGTCGAGTCCTCGAACATATCGGTGCGCGTGGGCGGAGCCTGGACCGCGGCGTCCCCGGCCAACTCCGACACCGGATACGACGCGCCGAACAGCGCCTTCTACTGCCCCACACGCACCTATCGCATGGTGAGCGCCTACGACCACTGGCTGGCCGTGGGCTGACCCACCGCGCCGTGCCGCCGGGGAGCCTCGCGTCTCCCGGCGGCGCGGCGCTCGGACGAGGCGACCTCCCGGTGCGCGGCGGCCGGGGACGACCGGGGCGCGGCCGCGTCCGGCAGCCGGGCCGGCTGACGCGGCGGCGGTGCGGGCTCCCTCGCGACTACGACCGTGCCCGCGTCGGCAGGGTGAGAATCTCGGCCCCGCTGTCGGTGATGGCGATGGTGTGCTCGCTGTGCGCGGTCCGGCAGCCCGTCGCGCTGCGCAGAGTCCAGCCGTCGGGGTCGGTGACGAGGGTGGCGGTGTCGGCCATGACCCAGGGCTCCAGGGCGAGCAGCAGTCCGGGGCGCAGCTGGTAGCCGCGGCCGGGCCGACCGGTGTTGGGGACGTGCGGGTCCTGGTGCATGGTCGAGCCGATGCCGTGGCCGCCGAACTCGGTGTTGACCGGGTAGCCCGCCTGGCTGAGGACCGTGCCGATGGCGTGGGAGAGGTCGCCGATCCGCGCGCCGGGCCGGGCGGCGGCGATGCCGGCGGCGAGTGCGCGCTCGGTGGTCTCGATCATCGCGACGCTCTCCGCCGGCCTGGCCTCGCCCACCAGAAAGCTGATCGCGGCGTCCGCGGCCACCCCGCCCCTGGCCACGGTGAGGTCGAGTGTCAGCAGATCGCCGTCCGTCAGCGCGTAGTCGTACGGCAGGCCATGCAGCACTCCGTCGTTGACGGCCGTGCAGATGTAGTGCCCGAAGGGGCCTCGCCCGAAGGACGGCGCGTAGTCGACGTAGCAGGACTGCGCCCCCGCCTCGGTGATCATCTCCTTGGCCCACTGGTCGATCTCCAGCAGGTTCGTCCCGACCGCGCTGCGCTGCTTCAGCGTGTGCAGGATGTCTCCGACCAGGGCGCCGGTCTCCCTCGCCCGCTCGACCCGCGCGGAGTTCAGGATCTCAATCATGGGGGGCCTTTCCTCTACGACCAATAACTATCCCGGTCTAACTATACCGGTATTAGTATGGGGTCATGGTCAGGTCGCCGCTCACCCCCGCCGAGGTAGAACGCGGACAGCGCCTCGGCGCCCTGCTCCGCCGGGCCCGTGGCCGCCGCTCGATGCTGGACGTGGCGCTCGCTGCGCACATCTCGCCGGAGACTCTCCGGAAGATCGAAACCGGCCGCGTGGCCACCCCCGCCTTCCCGACCATCGCGGCGATCGCCGACACCCTCGGCCTGTCCCTCGACGCCGTCTGGGCCGAGCTGAGCCGACCGGAACGAACCGCCGACGATCAGCGGGTCCTGCCTGCCACACGGCGTCCCTCACTGGCTTCGTGACGCCGCGCTGAGGGAGTCGGCGGTTCACCGCGCCTTCGGGCGGCCCCTTCCGGGGGGCCCGGTCGGCCCGCGGCGGGATACGGGAGACAGGGGTCACATGTCATCGCGGTGCCGCTCAACGCGTTGCCGCGCGCGTCGGAGTCCGTCATGAAGCCGCTGGATCTGCGGGCGATGTCGTGAACAGCTCCGCGAGCGGCTTCCCGAGGGCTTCGGGCGTCCTGGAGGGTGAAGTTGCCTTCGACGTCGACGAACGGTGCCGTTGTGCGGTGCGTTTCGGCGCGGTCGGCCGCGCCGTGGATGACGACGAGCTTCAGCTGTCCTCCGGGCCGCGCGGGAGACCGCGTACAGGGACGACGCCCGCTGAAGGACGGCGACGGCCTCGTCCTCTCCACCCTGGTCATCCACTACGTCTACGACCGCATCGTCCAGCGGGCCAAGGAGGATGTCCACCGGGCCGCCCACGGCGACCAGGAGTTGCTTGAAGCGATGGCCGCCGGCGAGCCCCCCTCGACTCCTTCGTGCCGATCTCTCTGGGCGTCCGCCGCCCACGGGTCGTCGCCCGAGCCGAAGGCAGGAACTTGAAACGCGGTGCCGCACTGAGCCTTCGCCACCTCGAAGTCGCAGGTCACAGGGACGGTGTGCCTCGTGCTCGGGGGGCCTACCCGTTGTGGGCGGCAGTGCGCGGAGAACGGAGTTCGTTCTCAGGCGTCTGTGCCACTACGGTGGCGCGATGGTGCACGTGCGGGAGATGGGTGCGGCCGATGTCGAGGCCGTTTCGACGATCCGAGTCCGAGGATGGCAGGCGGCGTACGCCGGCATCGTTCCCCAGGCGTATCTGGATGCCATGACGGTGGAAGGTGATGCCAGTCAACGGCGGCAGTGGGTCTCGCAACCCGGACGGCAGTCCCGGGACCTCGTGGCGCTCGGTGAGCGGGGCCCGGTGGGGTGGATCTGCTTCGGGCCGTGTCGCAGTGAGGTGCCTGGTCCTGGACGGGCCGGTGAGGTCTATGCACTGTACGTCTTGCCGGATCTGATCGGCCAGGGCATCGGTGGGAGGCTCCTCGAAGAGGCTCACCGGCTGATGAGGAGTCAGGGCTTCGAAGTGTCGGCCCTGTGGGTCCTCTCTGACAATCAACGAGCCCGGCGTTTCTACGAGCGGTCCGGCTATCAAGCCGACGGTGCCGCTCAGGACGACGCCTACGACGAGGTCACGCTCACTGAGCTTCGCTACCGGCGAGGGCTCTGAGTTCAGCGGCAGCGGGCGCACCCTGGCCAGTGCGAAGGCCGCTGTCGCTCGTTCCGACTGTCAGCTTGCTGATCCCCGCAAGTCCGGAAGGGCGGCCGAGTGGGACGAATTCGCCGTCGCCGAACGCGTCCTTGGCGACCTGGCCGCGAGCCGTCACCGGGTGAGGAGTCGGCGGCACCGTCGCCGTGTGCGGGACGTCGCCGCGGTACGGAAGGAAGCCATCAAGCCTTCTTCAGCGTGCCCGGACGCTTGCGCCGGGTCAGCAGGGTGACCAGCAACGGCACGCCGCCCATCAGGATCGCCGCCACCGATTCGGCCACCGGCACGAAGCCCAGGACGTGGTACCCGCCGGTGCCCGAGCGGCGTACGTCGATCGTGTGCCCGTCCTCGCGGGAGCCCGCCGACACGGTGGCGTGGCTGTCGGTGATCGAGCCGTCGTCCGAGGTGAAGGTGCCCGAGCAGTGGTAGGAGGGCGTGTCCGTGGAGCCCTCGTCCCGGCAGGCGGTGACCTTGATGGTGCCGGGGGTCCCGGCCCAGCCGGCCGCGTACGGAAGAGTGACGGCACCGTACACCGCCAGTGCGAGGAGGAGCAGGACGAGTACCGACAGTGCGATGCGGCGCCCGGCACGGCGCCCCGGCGAGGCAGCCGTACTGGACCGGCCGGACGAGGACCGGCTGGACGAGGACCGGCCGGACGAGGACCGGCTGGACGAGGACCGGCCGGACGAGGACCGGCCTGTCGCGGCCGGTCGGCGAGCGCGGGCCATGCGGCGGCCTTTCCTGAGGTCGAACCGCACCGGGTCGGGCGCAGGGGCGGGCGATGACGTGCTCGCCATCCTCGTCCGGCCGACCGGCTCCGGGCAACTCCCCGTACTCGTGCGGTCGGCGGGGCTTCGGCGTGCTCACGAGGCGAGGAGGGGCGGGGACATCACTTCGCGGACCAGCGCCTTCGTTCTGCCGTCCCGCTCGACTCCGCGGACCAGCACATTGGTTCCGCCAATGCCCGGCCCCGGCCGCTTTCAGGCGGCGCTGCCGATCGGTGCCGGGTTCTCGGGAAGCCGCCAGTCGCCGCCGCGGTCCTCCTTCGAGAAGCGTGCGGCGAGATCGGGAACGCGCAGGAAGCAGGCCAGCGCGGTGGCGGCCTGGAAGGCGTCGATCGCACGCCGGGTCATCGGCAGGCCCAGGCGCAGAAGACGCGGATTGACCCCGCGCTGGATCGCGTCGGCGAAGGGCCGCAGCACGCGGTCGTAGTTCGCCAGTGCGGTCGGCAGGTCGCCCGGGTGCCGGTTGATCTCACCGGCCAGGACATGGGCGCCCACCAGGCCGCCGGAGACGCCCATGCCGCTGTAGGGGGAGGCGCAGTGGGCGGCGTCGCCGGCGAGGACCACACGGCCCTTGGACCAGGTGCCGGTGCGGACCTGGACGATCTCCTGGGAGTAGAAGAAGGGGCTCGTCCGCATGCCGTCGACGAAGCGCTCGGTCTGCCAGCCCGCGTCGCGGAACCTGCCCGCCCAGAACTCCCGTTGGCGCTCGACGGGTTCCCGGTGGATCGCCGTGGCCTCCGCGGACTCCTCCCGCAGCACGAAGTACACCTGGGTCTCGGTCGGGTTGTGGCTGCGGCGCATGATCTGACGGCCGCCCGGGACCATGTAGGTGTCCCGGATGGTGCTGTCGGACGCGGTGCGCGGGACGAACCAGTAGGCCATGTGGATGCCGAGCCGCCGGTACGGGTCGAAGCCCGCGGGGAGGAGCGCCCGCCGGATGCGCGATCCCTGCCCGTCGGCGCCGATCAGGAGGTCGAACTCGCCGGTCGACCCGTCGGAGAAGTGCGGGACGACCTTCTGTTCGTCCTGCTCGAAGCCGTCCACGCTCACGCCGAAGACGTACTCGGTGTCGTCCTTGGACGCGTCGTGCAGGACGCGTACCAGATCACCGCGCATGATCTCGTACTCGGAGGTGAGGGTCTGCCGGCCCCGGCCGGAGGTGTTGGCCATGATCGTCGCCTTCGCCCTGCCCCGCGCGTCGACGAAGGCGACGCCCGCCTCGTCCACCAGCTTGCCGCGGACGGCGTCGAGAAGCCCCATCCGCGCGACGGCCTCGATGCCCTGCCCCCGGAGGTCGACCTGCGCCCCGGTGGCCCGCAGCGCCGGAAAGCGTTCGGCGACGGTCACCCTGTGGCCGCCCCGCGTGAGCCAGAAGGCCAGCGCCTGGCCCGCTATGCCGCCGCCGGCGACAAGGACGCGCAGGGGGCGTGCTCCCGATCCGTCAGCCATGACCAGCACTCCAGAATCTATCAGTGAATGATTCGGCTTCAGGGTCATCTATCAGTGATAGATTTGTCAACGTGACCAAGGTGAACCGGGAGATGGTCGTCTCCGAAGCGCTCGACCTGCTCGACGAGGTCGGGCTGGACGCGGTCAGCACGCGGCGGCTGGCGAAGCGGCTGGACGTCGAACAGCCCTCGCTCTACTGGTACTTCCGCACCAAGAAGGACCTCCTCGCCGCCATGGCGGAGGCGGCGATGGCACCGCATGCGGCCGCCCCGCTGCCGGTGCCCGGCGACGACTGGCGCGCCTGGTTCCTGGACAACACGCGAAGTTTCCGGCGCACCCTGCTGAGGCGCCGGGACGGCGCACGCCTCCACGCGGGCAGCACCCCGGTCAACGACCTCGACCGGGTCCGCCGCAAGATGGAATTCCTGGTCACCTCCGGAGTGCCCGAGCGGGACGCGCAGCTGGCGATGCTGGCCGCCGGCCGTTTCACGGTCGGCAGTGTCCTGGAGGAACAGGCGGACGCCGGCCCGGGTGACGGCTCGGACGCGTCGGCGGACATGCCGGTGATCGACCACGAGTCGGCATTCGAGGCCGGCCTGACCCTCATCCTGGACGGCCTGGTGCACCGCACCGCGTAGCGGGCCGCCTCCCTGCCGTCAGGCGACCGAGCGTTTTCGGAGCGGGAGTCGCGGTACGGCCCGCAGGACGCGGTGCGGTCCGACGGCATCAGCCAGACCCGATCAGCCTTCCCGGTCACGGCGCTGGGCGCGGCCGGGCAGCGGGATGCGTACGGCCAGCAGGGCGACGTCGTCGTCGTTGTCGGACGGGCGGGTGCGGGCCAGCAGGTGGTCGGCGAAGGAGTCCAGGGACCGGTGCGCCAGGGAGGCCGCGTGCCGGCGCATGCGCTCCAGTCCGGCGTCGAGGGACTCCCGGCGGGACTCGATCAGGCCGTCGGTGTAGAGCACGAGCGTCGAGCCCGGCGGCAGGACGGTGCACGCGTCGGAGCGGGGACGGGCAGAGGCCGTGCCCAGCAGCAGGCCGTTGCCGCCCTCCAGGTAGGAGGTCACTCCCTCGTGGTCCACGAGCAGTGGCGGCGGGTGCCCGGCACTGGTCCACCGCAGCGTACGGCGGCCGGTGTCGTCGACGGACAGGCGGGCCAGGGTCAGGGTGGCCATGCGGACGGTGGTGATGGCGCCCATCGCCTGGTCCAGGCGTTCGACCGTGCGGTACGGCGGCTGGTCCTGCGCCCAGGTGTAGGCGCGCAGCATGTTGCGCAGCTGGGCCATGCCGGCCGCCGCCTCCAGGTCGTGACCGGCGACGTCGCCGATGACCAGCGCGGTGTCCCCGCACGGGAGCGTGAAGGCGTCGTACCAGTCACCGCCGACGTGCGAGGCGTCCGGGGCGGGCAGGTACCGTGCGGTCATCTCGACCCCGGACAGGCGCGGGAGCTGGGGCAGCAGATAGCGCTGCATGGTCTCGGCGACCTGGCGCTGGCGCTGGTAGTGGCGCGCGTTCTCCAGGGCGATGCCGACGCGCCGGGCGATGTCCTCCAGGAGGGCGAGATCAGCGGCAGTGAAGGCCTCGTCGCGGCCGGTGCGTCCCAGCGTGAGGGCGCCGAGCACCTCGCGGGGGCCGCGCACCGGGACGATGGCGGCGGTCCGGATACCGGTCACCTTGAACAGCTTGCCCTGCTCCACCGCGATGCCGGTGTCGGGCGGCACCTCGTAGGTCTCGGGCCCGGCGAGCGTGGAGGCCGCGCCGCGCAGCGCCCTGGACAGGGGCATGGTGGACGTCTCGGGCACCGGCGGCATGGGCCCCTGTAGGTCCTCGCGGACGTGCAACGCGCCGTCCCGGGCCTGGACGACCAGGGAGCGGGTGACCTCGTCCGTCTCGGTGATCAGGTCGACGACGGCCCAGTCCGCGAGCCGGGGCAGCATCAGCCGCACCACCTGGAACAGGGATTCGTGTACGTCGACGTTGTAGATCAGCTGGGCGGTGGTGTCGGCCAGCAGCTCCAGCCGTTCCGTCTCCGACAGGGCACGCGCCGCCACGGCCGGCCGCGCGGCACCCTGCGGTGAGTCCTCGACGGGATGGAAGGCGATCAGTCCGGCCACCGTCTCGTCGCCCGGCTCGCAGGGGAGGGAGAACCACTGGACGGGCAGCAGGGTGCCGTCGCCCCGGGGGAACCAGGCCCGGTCCGTCCGGAGCATGCGCCGGGCCGACGGCTTCCGGGACCGGTCGCACGACTCCCGGGTGACCGGGCGCCCGTGGGCGTCGCGGTGCAGCAGATCGTGGGCGTCCCGCCCGATCACGTCGCCGGGGGAGAGGGCCAGCAGTTCCAGGGCCCGGGCGTTGGCCCAGACGATGTGTCCGCTCCCGTCCACGGCATACACGCCCGCGCTCACGCGAGCCAGCGCCTCGGCCGCCTTCAGCCGGCCGGCGGTCTCCAGCGGTGCGTCCGGACTGCTCTCCACCACGCCTCCTCCTCTCAGAGACCTCTCACCCACCGCGATACTCCGGTGACGAGCACAAGGGCGGACAGGTCCGGGAGACAAGGCGGCGCGGCCGTTCTGGACGGAACAGCCGTCTGCGACCGGCTGCGGAAGCCGAAGCTCAAGTTGTAACACGCCTGGGCCCGGAACCGGTGGGGCCGGCGGCCTGGTCCGGGGCCGAGGGGAGCGGCGAAGCCGTCCTGCCGGAACCGGCGGACGGACGGGCGCGGCGCGCCGTTACGGTGCCACGAGACCGTGGACCGTGCGGCGGCCGTCGACCACGAGCGTGCCGCGCTTCGGCCGGGCCCGGGTCCTGCCGCCGCCCGGGGCGCAGCCGTGGGAGGGCGTGCGCCCGGCGGAGAGCGGAAGCCCCAGGTCACGAGACCCCGGCGGGGACCGCGACGCCCGCACCGGCGGCGACGCACCCGCCTCTCCGACACCGACACGGACTCCGCCACCGACACCGACACAGCCACCGGCGCCGCTACGACCTCGGACGCGAGGACACGGCCATGATGGCCGACGTCGTCACCGAGTGAACGTACCCCGGCAAGCGGACATGCCCATGATCTCGCGCACCGTACCGCCGTGCCCGGCCGCGCACCGCGTGAGTCACCCCGCGTGGAACTCAGGGGCCCGTCGCGGTCGGGGACGTGTCATTGCGGACGGTGCCTCAGTGGATGCCCCTCTTGTCGATGCGGGGTAGGTGAAAATGTCGGGGCGGCGCGAGGTCGATCAGCCCGTCGTCGATCAGCCGTCCCACCTCGTGGACGGTCTCGTCGCGCACGACACCCGGCGCCACCGGCGTCACCCTCACCGCCCTGGTCGTCCTCATGACCCGGACCCGGGCCCGGCTGACGGCGAGGGCCTCCGCCGTCGACCGCGCCCACGGCTGATGTCGACCGCGCCCACGGCTGATCCGGAGCGCCAACGTCCATATGTACGGGCGTACTTACCGAATGCGTCCCCGGGGCCCGGGTAGTCGGGAGGTTCAGTCGGTCTGGGAGGAGTGACAGCTAGTGGTACCGGAGGAGAAGACGGGGGACCGCGCACTCGGCGCGCTGAAGCCCGGCACCAGACAGCGTGCGCAACTGCGCGTCCGGGTCGCCGACATCGCGTGGACCGCTCTGTGCGCCGTGCTGGCGCTGTGGGCGGTGGCGAGCGCGGTCGGCGCCGTACGAGGGGTGACGGCCTGGGGGTACTGCGCGGTGGCGTGGGTCCTGGCGGCGATCGTGTGCGCGGTGCGGCTCGCCGCGGTCCGGCGCACGAAGCGGATCTGAGGGGGCGGGGGCGTGGAACGGATCAACGTCTTCCTGGCCAGGCACCTGTGGGCACAGACCCTCCTGTCCGTGCTCGTCGCCGCCGCGCTGCTCATGCTGGTCTTCCCGGGACGGTCGTTCGCCGAGGTGGCGGCACGCACCGCCGCCATCTCCCTCGGGGGGATCGGCGTCGCCGCCACCGCGCGGCGCAGGGAGAAGCGGGCCACGGGCGGTACGACGGACGGTGTGGTGTCGCTGGACCAGAAGCTGCGCAAGGGCGAGGTGCCGGCGGAGCCTCGGGAACGCCGGGCGATGAGCGCTCTCGTCGAGCAGCGGCTGCACCGCAGCCGTCACCGCGTGACGGCACTCCTCTTCCTGGCGGCGCTGTTCGTCTCGATCACGGTACTGACGGCCTTCACCTCGGGCCGGCGGCAGACCATCGGCATGGCGGTGTTCACCGTGGTCTTCGGCGGGTGGATGCTCTGGATGAGCAACTTGCAGAACCGCCGACTGCGCACCATGCGCGCGGCACTGCGGGACGAGTCCCCCTCCGGGGCCGCCTCCGGGTCCCCCGCCGAGACCTCTGACGGCGGCTCCCCGGCGTAACACCGGCGGGCCGCGCGCCGGGTGCCGGGCGGGCGCCGCGCGCCGGAGCCGCCTGCCTGTCTCAGTGAACGTCGGCGGGTCTCGTGCCTGTTCCTAAACCGGCTTGCTGAGCGGCCTCGGGCTCTACGCTGGCGGGGTGTCCGAGGACGGCAGGCGTGCCGTGGAGCGGGTGTGCGGGGGCTGTGGTGAACGGCTGTGGCCGGGAGCACGGCCCGATGCTGTGTACTGCTCGGCTGCATGTCGTTCCAGGCAGTGGCGCCGGGACCGCCGGTTGCGCAAGCGGGTGGCCGGGGAGCTGAGCGGTGCTGGCGAGGCCAAGTGCCCCAATTACGGGGCCACTTGGGTGGCCGGGGTCGACCGCCGTTCGAACGCGGTCTACTGCTCACGGCCGTGCGTCACGAGGGCCTGGAGGGCCCGGAAGGAAACGTTCGGCGAACGCTCACAGTGACCGCATCGCGAACGCATCCGGACCCCAACTTCGGTCAGAACCTGGTTAATTGCGGTCTTTCGTTGCGATCGTCGCATTATCGGTCTGACTCTCGGCCCAGGAAGCGGGCCGGGTCTTGTCACGGCCGCGGGGCCGTGCCCCGGCCCCGCGGTGGGTGGTGGATGCCATGCCCGATGAGATGGAGACGAGTGGCAAGGTCGGCAGCGTTAGCGCGAACCGCTATGCGGAGATCGTGGCTGAGCTGCGGAAACTGGTTGAGACGGCCAGTCGTATCCAGTTCACGATCGGCGACTACGCCCTGGAGGTCGAGCCGATGCGCGAGCACGGCGGCTCGGCGCCGGCCGATGAGCTGTTCACGGTCAAGGACTCGCTGTTCCGCCTGTCCGAGGACATCGGGCTGTCGTACTTAACGGTGAAGACCGCGCGGTGGACGGCGTCGAGGTGGCCGGAGGACCGCCGGGCTCAGGGGGTGTCCTTCACGGTCCACAACATCCTGGCGGGCATCGTCGACGACGAGGAACGGTGGGCGACCATCCTCACCCCGCCCGAGGGCAAGGCCCGGTGGACTCCGGATGAGGCCAAACGCCGGACGGGCCGTCAGGTCGTCAAGCCCGTCACTCCGCAGGAGAAGGTCAGCGCGATTCACACCCTGGCCCAGGACGAGAAGGTGGCCGCCCAGGTCACCGGGGATCTGCTGCGGCGTCCGGCGGTCGTCGCGCAGGTCAAGGAGGAGGACAAGGTCCGGGTGGTGGAGGAACTGACCCGTGAGGAGAAGGTCGCGGCGGCCGTCGCCCCGGACTTCCTGCGCCGGCCCGAGGTGGTCGCCCGGGTCACGAAGGCGGACAAGGTGAAAGTCGTGGAGGAACTGACCCGCGATGAGCACGTCGCGGCCGAGGTGACCACCGGCCTGCTCCGGCGTCCGGACGTCGCGTTCCGGGCGATGTCCGACGACACCGCCCGCCACCAGGTCAACCATGCCCAGGTCGAGCGCGGTCGGCAGGCCCGCGAGCACTTCGAGGAGACCAGTCCCGTCGCGCCGGCCATCCGCAACATCGACCGGTCGGTGGAGTTCCTGGACCTGGTCACCGCCTGCCACTCGTTCGTCGCGGCGACCGGGCGGGTCGTCCCGGGTATACGCGACCGCTAGCTCGGCGACGACGAACGCACGATCGTCCACGAGAACGTCGCACGAGTGAGGGCGACGCTGGACTGGATCGAGACCGCGGTGGACACCGGCCAGGTCGACGTCGACGGCGAGCTGGCCCGCCTGCTGCAAGGTGAGTAGGCGATGCCTCGCGCTTCCCAGCGCAGATCGCCCGCCGCCCAGCGACATACCGACACCGTCCGGTTCGTACTCTTCGAGGCCCGCCCGGCCGGTCTGGCCTTCAACCAGCTGGTCAGATCCAGTGAGCTGTCGCCCAGCCAGGCCCGCGCGGGCCCGGCCTGCCTGCGGGACACCATCGCCGAACGCGGCTGGCCCCCGCTGATCTGGACCCGGGTGGACGGCTACAAGTTCTGCTCGGACCCGGCCGAGCTCCAGGCATACGAGGTCGCGATCATCCGGGAGAAGCTCACCGAGATCCGCCGCTTCATCACCGGCGTCGTCGCCCCACACGCCGCCCAGCAGCCCAAGGGCCGGTGGATCAAACACCTGAACACCCAGCTCAGCTCGGTCGAGTCCACGCTCGACGTGATCGCCGACTACATCGACGCCTGACCGGCTGGGCCGGCCGTGAAGCGGCCGGCCCAGTCCCGTCCTTGAAAGGGAGGGAACAGAAGTTGCCGCGGCGCCGCTGCTACCCCTCCGACACGTTCGACGACGAATGGGCCCTGATCGAGTCCCTGCTGCCGCCCCCGGCCTGCGACTCCCCCAAAGGGGGACGCCCGGAGAAGCACCCCCGCCGGGAGATCGTCGACGTCATCCGATACGTCGTCGACACCGGCTGCAAGTGGCGGGCCCTGCCCAGCGACTTCCCGCCCTGGCGGACCTGCTACAACTTCATGGCCCGCTGGGCGGCGACCGGCATCATCGGGCAGATCCGCGACCATCTGCGCAAACGCATCCGCCGCGAGATGGGCCGGGCCCCCGGCGCGGTCGCTACCGTCATCGACTCCCAGTCCGTCAAAGCCGCCGAGACCGTCGGGAAGGACTCCCGCGGCTACGACGGCGCGAAGAAAATCAACGGCCGCAAGCGGCACCTCGTCGTGGACACCAAGGGCCTGCCGCTGTTCGTCATGGTTACCTCCGCCGACATGACCGACCGCGACGCCGCGAAGGAAATCCTGTTCCGGCTGCGGCTGATGCACCCGGAAATCACCATCGTCTGGGCCGACTCCGGCTATGCCGGACAGCTCGTGACCTGGGCGAAGGCCCACAGCGATTGTCGAGAGGTCCAGGTTTTTGCTGTCTCCCTTTGACGCCCAGCGAGTGGTTCCGGATGTTTCACCGGCTAGGCATCGGTGACGTCCCGGGGCGTCGCCGGGTGGAGGGAGTCGATGTCCTCCATGAAACTCAGCATCCGGGCGTTGACGAGGTCGGGGTGGTCGATCTGCGGCCCGTGTCCGGTCGCAGCGACGATCTCGGCGCGGGCGCCGGGAATCACCCGGGGAACGCGTTCGAGCTGACGCTTCGGGTGCACCAGCAGGCTGCGCTTACCCGTGATCAGGTAGAACGGCGTCCGGATGGAGCCCAGCTCGGCGTCGGACAGCGGCAGTGGAGCGGGACGGCGTATCCGGAAGGCCTTCACGCCGGCCTGGATCCAGGTGCGCAGATCCGGGTCGGATATGACCGGCTGTTCCAGCCACTTGGCCAGGGCCGGGCGCAGCCGCTTGGGAGCGAAGGTGGCGAAGAGGCTGGCGAAGATCCAGACGAAGAAGCGGAGCCCCACCTTTTCCAGCCCGCCCGGGTCGAGGGCGGTGACTGAGGCGAGCCGTTCGGGCCGGCGGTAGACCTGGTTGATGACGAGCCAGCCGCCGTAGGAGGAGCCAACGAGGTGGACCTTGTCGAGGCCCAGTGCGTCGAAGGCCTCGTCCATCCACTGGGCTGCCCGCTCGGGTTGCCACATCGGCTCGCGGTGGATGCTGCGGCCCGGGTCGCCGGGGGTGTCAAGGGCGTAGACGGGGCGATCGGCGCTGAGCGCGGCCGTGTTGGGATACCACATCGCGGAGCAACCGCCCGAGCCGTGGATCAGGACGACCGGCGTACGGGACTCGGCCGCCGGGTCCGCGGGGCCGTACCGGTAGACGTGAGTCGTCCCGAAGCTCGTCTCCACGTCGGTCTCGGAGCGGATCGGTGCGCCCTTCGCGTAAAGCACGTCGCAGGCGGCGAAGTAGCGGTCGCGCAACTGGTCGTTGACGTAACGCCCAATGTCGCGGCGCGTTCCGGGCGTGTTCTCGGACATGGGCTACCTCCGTGAGATCCGCTCTTTATGATACGACCGTACCATGGTGGTGATACGGCGGTACCATGAAAAGAAGCCCTCGAGCCGGACCAGACGGCGAACAGGGATCCCACCAACCCACCACGGCCGGAGACACCACGGATGCCCAAGCTCGTGGACCACGATGAACGCCGCACCCAGATCGCTGAAGCACTCATCCAGGTCGCAGGCCGACAGGGCCTGCACGCGGTCGGCATGCGCGACGTCGCCGCCGAGGCGGGCGTCTCACTGCGCCTGGTGCAGTACTACTTCCAGACCAAGGAAAAGCTGCTCTTCCACGGCCTCCAACACCTGACCGACCGCTTCACCGCACGCGTCGGCGCCAGCCTCGCCGCTGCCGGCCAAGACCCGGGCCCCCGCGCGACCATCGAGGCTCTGCTGCTGGCCGCGCTGCCGACCGACGAGGAGAGCCGAATCTTCCACCTTCTCTACAGCTCCTACTCGATCCTGTCCGTGACCGACGAGAGCCTCGCCGCCCAGCCCTTCATCGACAACCCTGACGCCGCCGAGAATGCCCTCACCCGGCTGATCCAACAGGCACAGGAGATGGGCCAAGCCGATGCTGGAGCCGACGCTCGCATTGAGGCGATCAGCCTGCTTGCCATGACGGCAACCATGGGCACCAGCATCCTCGTCGGGCAGCGCACGCCGGAGTCTGCCACCGCGGCACTCCAGTACCACCTCGATAGGATCTTCAGTCGCAGCCAGGCCTCGCTTACGACCCGGTGACTTCCGCTCTTGGCTTCACCGGCATCGGCCTGAGGTGCTGTTGAGCTGGGACATCAGCTCGCGGTTGGTGGCCCGAGTGGCTGCCAGATCCCCGTCGCGTTCACCCAGTTGATCAGTTGCGGTGCACGTGCGCCAGGCGCGCAACGATAGACAAAGCGATCTTCAGCCTGTCGCAGGTCAGTAGTCGAAGGCGGCCAGGACGCGGTGGCGTCCGCGGACTGAATCGTCAGAGGATGCCTTCGCGAGCGGGTCGGCAGGCAGCGGCCAGCTAACGCTTCCCCGCCTGGCCGGATACCGCTCGCGGCAGAACGGATGCCGGCCTACCTTGTGGCTCAGCTCGGAACATTGAACGGTCTTCGGCGAGGGACCACACACTCGGAGTGCGCTCAGCCAGGCAGTTTCGCTGCGTAGATCCAGTCGAAGCCGTCGTATCCGGGGCCGTCGAGGTGTTCTGCCCGCATCAGGTCGGCACGTACCGCCACGCGCTGCGAGGCAGCGTTAGCTGGTCGGACTCGGGCGATCAGCGGGAGGTCGGGAACGTGGCGCGATACCCAGTCGGTCACTGCGGTCGCCGCCTCGCTGGCGAAGCCCTGGCCCCATGCCGAGGCGGCGAAACGGTAGAAGAGGTTCAGAACGTTCATGCCATTCAGGTCCATGGGCTTGACCCCGCAGAACCCCAATTGCCGGGCAGAGCTGTGACGTCGGACGACCCAGTACCCGTATCCGCAGCTCCGCCATTGGTTGTTCCAGCGCTGATAGAGCTCCTCGGCCTCTTCAGATCGGGCGAGGGCGTCGGAGGGATTGTGCAGGCAGGTTGCGGGGTCACTGTGGATCGCGAAGATTGCATCGATGTCGGCTTCGGTCGGACGCCGCAGTGACAGTCGGGCGGTCGACAGCTCTTCGCCTGCCAGCTCCCATTCGCTCATACGAAGATCGTAGAGGCATGAAGATGGCGGCGATGTGGAGTCCGGCGAGGTAGATAGTGGCGGACTCGCTCTCGGCCTCAGTCGTTCAGTACAGCCCCCACACACCCGCCCTCCGGGCCGCCGGGCACCGTCGGACGCTGACCCAGCCTATAGGCACCAACGTCACCCAGAACCGGAGATATGGAACAGGCACTCAGCTTGTTCTTTTTCTTCTGGCCTCGAACGGTGTCCCGAACGAGGTCACTCACCTGGGCATTCGCCGGACATGAGGGTGGCCTTCGTCTGATCCTGTGCTCCGTCACGAGGAGAACCAGTCGAAGGCCGTTGTCATGAGTGTGATGTGCCCGGATGTCCGACGGGAAGCGTTAGCGGAAGCGTCACGCTTCCGAGCAGAGTTCTACGAGTGTCTGACCGCCCGACGTGACGAACTGTTCGAACTGACCGACGCGCTGTTGTGCGTCGAGGGGCCGGTCACCTCGCCGGTGGACCTGACGATGGTGCCCGAGCACCGGCGTGGGCACGGAGCGTTGTACGGAGCCCTCAACCAGGGCAGGATCGGCGTCGAGGGTGCTCGCCGGGCTGCCGTTGCCCCGGTTCGAGGGCGGCCGCCTGGTGCTGGCGGTCGACGTGTCGCCGTGGCTGCGCTCGGACGCACCGTGCTCGGCGGACCGGCTGTTCTGCCACGTCTACGGCCGGGCGAAGTCCGCCTCCCAGTTCATCCCAGGGTGGCCGTACTCCTTCGTCGCCGTCCTCGAACCGGGAGCCAGCTCGTGGACGTCGGTTCTGGACGTGGTCCGGCTCGGACCCGAAGACGATGCGACCGCAGTCACCGCCGCCCAGCTCCGCGCCGTGGCCGAGCGGCTCATCTCAGCCGGCCAGTGGGCGCCCGGTGACCCGGACATCACGATCGTCATGGACGCGGGTTACGACGTCACCCGCCTGGCCTGGGTCCTGCGGGATCTTCCTGTTGAGTTGGTCGGGCGGGTCCGCAGCGACCGGGTGATGCGGCTGCCGAAGCCCTCGGCCAAGGCATACGCCCTGGCCTATCCCCAGGGCGGACGGCCGCCGAAGCACGGCAAGGAGTTCCGCTTCGCCCAACCCGAGACCTGGCCCGAAGCGGCGATCACCACCGTCGCCGACACCGCCAACTACGGCAAGGCCGAGGCCCAGGCGTGGGACCGTGTCCACCCGAGGCTGACCCACCGCTCGGCCTGGCTGGAGCATGACGGTGAACTCCCCCTCGTTGAGGGCACTTTGGTCCGGCTGAAGGTCGAGCACCTCTCCAAGGAACGGGAAGCACCGCCGGTCTGGCTGTGGTCCTCCAAGACCGGCGCCTCCCCGGCAGACGTGGATCTGTGGTGGCAGGTGTTCCTCAGGAGATTCGACCTTGAGCACACCTTCAGGTTCACAAAGCAGACTCGCGGCTGGACCACCCCGAAGGTCCGTACTCCCGAGGCCGCGGACCGGTGGACGTGGCTCGTCGTCGCGGCCCACACCCAACTCCGCCTCGCCCGGCCGCTGGCCGCCGACCTCCGTCGCCCCTGGGAGAAGCCGGCCAAGCCCGAACGCCTCACCCCGGCCCGGGTCCGCCGGGGGTTCAGGAACATCCGAGCCCACCTGCTCTGCCCGGCCCGTGTTCCCCAACCCCGCGGCACCGGCCCCGGACGCCCACCCGGCACCAAGAACCGGCACCCCGCGCCCCGCTACGACGTCGGCAAAACCGTCAAACGCCCCGAGACCCTCAAGGCCATCGGCAGACCCGGCCGATCTTGGTAGATATAGAGCAAGCCGAGTCCGTTCCGTCGCCCCAGCACGCTGCGCCTATGGATGGTCGGGAGAACAAGTGAGGCCGATAGTCGGCCGTGACGGGCTGCGGCGGCTGGCCGGTGGCCTGTCAGTGGCACCTGGCACCATGGCCACCCATGAACGCTGAATCGGCCGACCGCTCCTGGCTCCGCGACTTCCACCGCGGCTTCCTGCTTGAGGGCTACACCCTGACGCTGGTTCGCGGGCTTACTCCGCGTGAGTACCTCGACCGCATCGGCGCCCAGCCGCAGGAAGACTGCGACGGCTTCGACGACTTCATCGCCCGGGACCGAGAATTCCAGGACGATCAGGACGACTGGGGCGACCGCATGTTCGTCGGCGCCGCCCTGGTCCACGACGAAGACACCGACTGGGTCCTGGCCCTCGAGATCAACGGCGGCATCGAGATCCACACCGATGCGATGAAGCACGCCACTCGCGGCACCCGCGGCGTCTCGCACTTCCGCAGCCCGAACGCCATGTCCCTGTTCTCCTGGTGGGAGGACGGTGAGCTGCGCACTCGCTTCGAAGGTCCCCTCCATCGAGAAGGCAGCACACCGGACCACCTCCTCGACCTCATGCGCCAGACGGGGTTCGACCTCGAAACCGGCGCCTACGACCTGGAGAATTACGTCGCACTCGCGGAAGAGCTCACCGGCGTCCACCTGACTGAGAACATGCTCGAAGACGGCACCTACTCCACGGGCACCGTCGAGATCCCCACCGAGCACTGAACCGGTGTCGTCATCGACGTCACCGATACGCACGACACCCGCACCTACACCAAGCTCCCCAACCCCGCGCACGATCAGCGTTAGATCGGCTGCAAGGCCATGTGGGTAGATAAAGAACAAGCTCAGCGGAGCTTGGCGGTGGGGGTTGACCAGGACCGAGCCGGCGAGAGACCGCCCCTCCCCGCACACCGACCACGAAGGTGACGTGGGCCCCACCGGAGGCGGGAGGTCGGCGGGGCCCGCGTGTGTCACTGCGCGGCAGATACTGCCTGGGAGCGGCGCCAGGCGATGTGTGAGGCGGCCTCGGTGACGGCGACGAGGTCGGGGGCGGAGGTGTCGCGGTCCAGGTGACGCCACTCGGCGGCGAGTGTGATGGCCAGCCGCTCCGGCAGCCCGAGTCCGGGATAGCGGTCCTCGGCGAGGAGGATCTCCGCGGCCTCCACGGGCGTCTTGCCCTGGCCGTGCAGGAGAAGCGCGTGGTCGGCGAGATCGTCGAGGTAGTCGATGTGGGCGCGCAGGCCGGCCGGGTCGAGAAGCGGTCCGTGACCGGGGACGATCCACTCGGGGTCGAGAGCGAGGATGCGCTCGCAGGCGGTGGAGACGGCCTCCAGCGGGCCCGCCCAGTGGGAGGGATGGTCGCCGTTGAAGACGATGTCGCCGGCGAACACGACGCGCTGTTCGGGGAGATGGACGACGAGGTCGCCGGCGGTGTGGGCCGGGCCGACTTCGTGGAGTTCCACGGGGATGTCGCCGACGGTCAGGTCCAGGCGGCCTTCGAAGGTTCGAGTCGGCGGAACGACCTGTATGCCGGCGAAGTCGAATATCCCGAAGTGCTCCCGGAAATACCAGCCCAGCGGCGTTCCCGGGTCCGTGTTCTCGGCGAGCGCGCGCAACTGCTGCGGCGTCGGCTCGTGACACAGATGATCGAGGGTGCCGCGCGTCGCGATGACATCGGCACCCGGGAGGCACTGGAGGCCCCAGGTGTGGTCACCGTTGCCGTGGGTGGCCACGACCGTGTCGAAGCCGGCGCCCGGAGCGGCCTGCCGCGCCGCGTCCAGGAACACCCGGGTGAGCGCCGGCGTGTACGGGGTGTCGATCACGAGCGCGTCCGTACCGGAGGTGACCAGGCCGCAGTTCGCGAAGCCCCAGGCGTTGTGGACGCCGGGAGACCACATGTGGACGCCGGGGGCCACCTGGTGCAGGGAAGGAAGAGTGTTCATGATCGAGCATTGTCGTAGGCCCCGGTGACGACCCGGTGGCCGCCCCCTGCGAAACGATCACCGGCGCGGTCACCGCCTCGTCCGCCTCCTGTGCACGTGCGCTCGTCAGGGACGTGGCGTCGCCGCCGTCCCCAGCCGTTTCAGGGCGCGGTCGACGGCTTGCCGGTACGCGCGGATCTCAGGTGTCCGCTCTTCTTCGATCCGGTCGCGACAGCGGGCATCGAGGGAGCGCACGACGCGAGCCCGCCCGGTGAGCCGATCGCACTCGGCGTCCGCCACCGCCAGAGCCGTCTCCTGCCTCCGTACGTCCGCCCGGGCGGCGGGGGCGGCCTTTTCGTAGGAGGCGGCGATCCGGCCGCGGGCCTCCTGCGGTGTCGCGTAGCGCAGACCTCGCCGGGTCATGCACGTGCTCCACGGCCGTACGGTCGCCGCCAGCCGCCGGTCCTTGGCGATGAGGTCGTCGACCTCGTAGGGGAGGTTGGCCACCACAGTGCTCGCGACGAGCCACTTCCTGAGATCCCCGTACAGGTCCTGTTCTGCCCGGGACAGGCATCCGTCGGTGTACAGGAAGACCACTTCGCCGTTGGGCAGCGTGGCGTCGACACGATGGGCGGCGGTGCCCATCAGCGCGTCGGTGTAGAGGGTCCGCCGCCGGGGCGAGAGACCTTCGACGTAGGCGTCGTCGGGTGAGGCGGGTGCGCTGCGGGCGCCGGCTGCGAGGCCGTAGCCGCTCTTGCGGTGCAACGGGACATCGTCGCCGTAACGCCAGTCCTGCGCCTTGTCGGCGGGCTCCGGAGGCTGCCACCGATTCGGCTCGTAGACCCAGCCGCGTGCGGTCATGCACCGGCGCGTGAGTGCCTCCTTCGCGTCGAACAGCCGCTTCAGATCGCGGTTGTCGCCTCGTACGGCGGCGACGTCCTGGCCGTGGAGGGGCGCAGGCCGGGCGGGACCGCCCGAGCACGACGTCAGAAGGGCGGCACACAGGGCCCAGGCGCTCACCGCGGCGGCCACGTGCCTGGTTCGTCGGATTCCGGGGGGCATGACAGGGCCTTCTCCTCGGCGGGAACCGGCCCCGGAGCCGAGTGGCCCCGGGGCCGGTCGATCGGACTGTGACGGAGGTCTCTAACAGACGCCGAACGGCTCTGTCAGCAGGCCCAGGTCCACTTGTTGCCCTCCCCCTTGTTGGCGGGGTTGTGGTGCCACCACCCGTGGTTCTGGGGGAGGCACCCGAGGACCCTGCCGCCGTCGCCGATGAGCTGCACGCCCATGCCGGAGGTGCCGGAGTTCCAGGAGGACTGGTCGTTGTGCCAGCTGCCGTAATTCCGCCAGCTCGGGTTGCTGTCCTTGTAGGCGTAGCGGGTGCCTTCGTAGCTGTCGAGGGTCCACACGCAGTAGTACCCGGCCACGCAGGTCTGCGCCTGAGCCGATGCCGGGGCGGCCGTGGCGGTGCCGGCGAGCACACCGGTGGCGGCCAGGGTGAGCGCGGACGTCGCGACAGCCAAGCGAGTGCGGAGTTTCACTGGGGCACTTCCTCTCCTCGGTTCTGCGGATCGGGCAGAAGCGGGCTCCTGATCCGGACTCGGCGCCGGTCCTGTCCGGTGCCGGCAGCCCGGAGGCGGTCGTTGCTGGTGGTGCTGCGGGCAAACCTAGGAGGCTGTGCCGGCCGAGTCATCGGACGGCCGGTCGAGTCCCGTCTCAACCTGCGGCGTACAGACGCCGCCTCGCTGCGGCCGGCGGTGTACCGCGCGTGGACCAGGGAGGTACGCCCTTCTGGCTCTCGGGCCGACGATCCCGGAGGGCGGGGTGTGTCACCATGACGGCCGCGAGCGGGGAGATGAGGGTGCGCAGAGCTGTGGACATCGCGTTGGCGCTGGCACTGGCGGTGAGCGGGTGCCTGGCGGGGGCGTTCTACCACCCGGCCCCATGGCCCGCGTTCGATGCCGTGGCCTGCGCATGGACCTGCGCGGCGGCGCTGCCGCTGGTGGCACGGCGGGACGCGCCGACAGTGACTCTCGTGCTGTGCACGGCGGGTGTGACGGGCTATCTGGCCCTGGGATACCAGCCGTCACTCAACTCCTGGATACCGGCGATCGCCCTGTTCAACCTCGCCGCGCGGCGCCCGTGGACCCGCACGGCGGCGGGCGCCGGGCTGACCGCGGCGGCCACCGCGTACAGCGGCTGCGCCGCGCGGCTGCACCCCGTGGTCATCGCCGTCCAGGCCCTGATCGTGCCGGTGGTCGCGGCCCTCCTCGGGCGCGGACAGCGGCTGCTGGCCGACCGCAACACGGAACTGCGCCGGCTCACCGAACTGCTGGCGCGCCGGCAGGAGACGGAGGCGGCGCAGGCGGTCGCCGACGAACGGCTGCGCATAGCCCGCGAACTGCACGACGCCATCTCCCAGCACATGACGGTCGTCACCCTGCAAGCGGGGCTGGCCGAGTACGTGTTCTCCACCGACCCCGCGACCGCCCACACAGCCCTGCGCACCGTGGCCGGGGCAGGACGCCAGGCCATGAACGAACTGCGCAGGCTCCTGGTCGTCCTGCGCGCCCACGACGCGCACACCGAGATCCCGCCCGGCGAGCTGCTCCCCGGCATCGCCTGGATCCCCCGCATGGCACAGGACATGGAAGCCTCCGGCCTCCACGTCGACACGCACATCGCGGACCTGCCGCCCGCACTGCACCCCGGAATCGAATGGTGCGCCTTCCGCATCGTGCAGGAAGCGCTCACCAATGTGATCAAGCACTCCGCCGCGACCAGCGCACAGGTCAGCGTCACCTGCGCGCCAGGGGTCCTGCGGATCAGCGTGGTGGACGACGGCGGGAGCAGAACTGACCGGAAAACGGTCCCGCCGGGCTCCGGTGCCGGGTTGATCGGCATGCGCGAACGCGTCAGGATCTGGAATGGCTCCCTGACCGCGGGGCAGCGCACACAGGGGGGCTTCGCGGTACGCGCGCTCATCCCTCTGGACAGTTGACCGGACCTGCACCACAACAGTGGGCGCCCGCCGCACTCGCGGGGCGCAGATCGGGGGAGAACGCCGTGCCGGGGATCCTGGTGGTCGACGATCAGTACCTGATCCGTGCGGGAATCGTGGCCCTGCTGCGAACCAACCCCCGACTCCCCGCGGTGAGCGAGGCGGTCGACGGGCCGACCGCGATCGAGAGCGCCCGCGGCCTGCGGCCCGAGGTCATCCTCATGGACATCCGCATGCCCGGCATGACCGGGCTCAGCGCCGCCCGGCAGATCCTCGACCTCGACCTGCGGCCCCGCCCCCGCATTCTCGTCCTGACCACCTACGACACGGACGACTACGTCTACGCCGCGCTCAAGGCCGGCTGCAGCGGATTCCTCCTCAAGGACATGCCGCCCGGACAGCTCCTCGACGCGGTGTCGGCCACCCTCCACGCCGACCTCCTGATCGCACCCGCCCGGCTGAAACACCTCATCGAAGTCCACGCACCCGCGGCCCGCCCGGCGGCCATGACCGCGCTGGACCAGCTCACCGGGCGGGAGATCGAAGTACTGGAACTCGTCGGCAGGGGAATGGCGAACGACGACATCGCCCGCCGGATCCACGTAACCGAGTCGACCGTCAAGACCCACCTCCACAACCTCATGACCAAACTCGGCCTCCGCAGCCGCGCCCAGGCTGTCGTGGTCGCCTACGAAACCAGGCTGGTCCCCGTCGGCGGGACCCTGGCACCGGGCATGTGAACTCCGCCTGGGCCGCGAATTCGGCCAGGACGCGGGCGCTCGCGGCGGTCAGGCGCCCCTCTCGGCGGTGAAGTGAGGTGCCCGGGGAAGTCGACGGCGACGTCAGATCGTCCCCCCTCGTGCCGTGCGTTCCGCCGGTCGGCCCCGGCGCTCTGGATTCGTCACTGATCAGGACTTGATCACCGTGCGCCAGCATGGTGGTGGACGTCTTCCGCCGGGGAGGTCCGTCGGCGGGGAGCCGTCAGGACGGAGCCCGCGTCGGTTTCACCCGGGTCGGCCAGGGTGCAGTCGTAAGCCACAGGAGCACGGATGAATCGTTCTTCGCTGATCACCGGAAGGGAGGTCCTGGTCTTTCTCGACCGAAGGCAACAGGTGCAGTACGGAAGTCCGGAATTCTTCCGGCAGTTCGCAGCCGCGGGTCAGGAACTGCACGGAAGACCGTTCCGCCACCTCGTGGCACCGGACCTCCGCGCGACCCTCGACCAGCACCTGCACCAGCTGCTCGCCGGCACCCGGGACCAGTTCAGCCACGCGACGGCACTGCTGCGGCGGTCCACCCCGCCGCTCGACGCCGTCCTGACCGCGACGGCCCTGCACGGCAGTTCACCGAACAGGGCTGTCGCCATTCAGCTCGCCCTCCCCGCGGGCGTACCCGCTCAAGGGGCCGTGAGCGCCGGCCCGAGCATCAGCGAGATGGCGGCGAAGGTGCTGGAGGGGACCGCCGCCGGACTGACCTCGGAATTCCTGGCGTCGCGCCTGTTCATCAGCCGGCAGACCGTCGAATACCACATCTCCCGCATGCTGCGGCAGTTCGACATACCGAACCGGGTGGCGCTGATCGCGCACGCCTATTCGACGGGAATCCTGAAGACCAACGCCTGGCCGCCCCGGGTCGCCGACGAGTTCGTCAAGTAGGGACCGGGACAGACCGGTCCGCCGCTCCCCGTCCGGCAGACAAGCCGATCACGTGTCACCGTTTCACAGAATGGGGTAGGAGTGGAGTTCGCGCCCAGCGCATGGCTGAACGACGGAATGCTTCGCACCGGTGCCGCCCGCGGCACGGCGGCCGAGCCCGGCCTCACACAGCTGAACCTCCTCGGGCCGCTGGAGATCCTCGTGTCGGGCGTCACCATGTCCCCGGGCGGAGCGAAGCCGCAGATCCTCTTCGCCTACCTGTGCCTCAACGTCAACCGGCATGTGTCGGTCGGCGACATCATCGAGGCCACGTGGGGAGAGCGTCCGCCGTCGAGCGCCAGGAAGAACGTACAGCTGTACGTCAGCCGGCTGCGCAGGCAGTTCCACCGGGCGGCCGACATCCGCCTGATCACCACGGGCGACGGCTACCAGCTCTCGGCCGAATCCGGTCAAGTGGACCTGGAGCGGTGCCGGCGGCTGGGGCAGCTCGGCAAGGAGAAGCTCCGAAACGGCGCGCCCGGAGAGGCGGCCGGGCTCCTGGGCGAGGCGATCCGGCTGTGGCGGGGCAAACCCCTGAGCGGCCTGACCAAGACCCTGTTCATGCAGGGCGAGGCCGCCCGGCTGGAACAGTTCAGGCTCGGCCTGCTGATGAACTACTTCCAGGCCCAGCTCGCGGACGGCCAGCATTTCGAGATCATTCCCGAACTCCTCGCCGCGGTCGCCGATCACCCTCATCAGGAACGGCTGCGTGCCGGTCTCATGCTGGCCCTGTGGCGGTCGGGCCAGCGCCGTGCCGCGCTCGCCGCCTATCGCGAGGCGTACCAGCTTCTCGCCGACGAGCTGGGCATCTCCCCGGGGCGGCAGCTGCACGCGCTGCACCAGGCGATCCTGGCCGACGACGCCGAGGTCATGGGCGGTTGCACGGCGCAGTGGAGCGTCGCGCAGTGAGGCCCGTGCTCCAGGTCCGCCGCCTCACCCGCGTACGGTCCGCCGTCTCACCCGCATACGGTCCGCCGTCTCACCTGCGAATGGGCCGCCGCCTCATCTGCTTATTGATCGGGCGTTGATCGCGGGCTGCCATCATGGCGAAGCGCCGCACACCCCGGCGGCGCGCAGTCCAGAAACACCACAGAAATGGGCATACAGAGTGACTTTGCGCAAGGGTGACAAGTCTTCGCGTCTGTGTCGTTCGTTCGCGGCGCTGGCATTGGCGGTCCTCGTGAGCGGCGTCGGCGCGAGCGCGCTGAGCGGCGCGGCGCCGGACCGTCCGTTCTCCGGCCCGGCGAGCCACCACGAGCTGGCCGGGGACCAGGCAAGTCCGGTGTGGAACAGCACGGGCTCGGAGTGCGAAACGTGCAACCAGCTATGACCTGTCACGGCGTGGCCGGCCGCCTCGTGGGACCGGCCCGCCGCTGACCTCCTGGGCCCGGGGCCGCCCGCTCACCGGTGACCGGTGCGCCCGGCGGCCAGGTCGCTGAGCGAGACCGGTACGCCCGGCGCGGGCAGCGCGGCGAGCCTGCTCCGCCTCGCGTGGTCCACCAGATCCTGAGGGGTCAGGTCCGCCACCGCCTTGCTGATGTGGTCGAGCATGGCGGTGGCGGCGGCGAGCAGGGACGCCTCGTCCAGCGGGCGGGCCTCGACGTCCATGGCCCTGGCCGACAGCCTCTGCAGGCTGCGGAACAGGTCGCCCTTGTGGACCTCCCGGATCGTCAGCGACAGGTGCGCGGACAGGCCCTCGCTGCCGACGGCCACATGAGGGAAGCCGCGCGGAATGTACAGGACCTCACCGGCGTGCACGGTGGTGCGCAGGACCTCGGCGGGCGGTTCCCCGTCCACGCGCCCTTCCTGCCAGTCGCCGTCGGCCGGGCCCTCGTGGACCCGCCAGTCCTTGCTGCCGCCCAGTTGGAGGACGAGCACGTCGGCGTCGTCGCGGTGCAGCGGGGCCCCCTGCGCGCCCGGCGGCGTGACGAAGCAGAACGCCTCCACCGGCCGCCGGAGTTCGGCCGACAGATCCGCGAGCAGGTCGCGGGTGGGGCCGTGCCACTGGTCGACCCTGCGCATGAGCAGGGTCGCACCCCGCTCGATCAGCGCCCGGATCTTCCCCTGGTCGGCGAAACCGGCGTACGAGGTGTGGTTGACGGAGCGGGCCGAGAAGTAGGCGTCGGGGGGAAGCGGCCCCTCGGGGCCGGTCATCTCCACATACGGCTCGTGCAGGAAGCCGGTGGCGAGGGCCTCGTCCACGTCGGCCAGGGTGAAGGGACTGGCCAAAGGCCCGTCGGGAGTGAAGACGCCGGGGCGGCGGCGCCAGTGGCCGGTGGCGAAGGCCGCCGGATCGCCGACCCACCGGGACAGTGTCGTGGCGTGTGCGATGTTCATGACGTGCGTTCCCTCTCGTACTCGGCTGGTGCCCGCCGCGGTACGCCGGGCCACAGGACGGGCAGGGCGCCCTGTTCGAAGCGCCGTCTCGTCTCCAGGACCCGGACCTTTCCGCTGGTCGTCACGGGAAGGCCGCCCCTGGGCAGCAGGGCGACCTCCGACACGTACAGGCCGAGGGCCTGCGCGAGACGCCGCCGGACCTGGGCGGCCACCTGGGCGGGAGGCGGTGCGCCGGGTCCGTCGGACGCCTCCGCCACCAGGCACAGGCGCTCGCCGGAGTCCCCGCCCGCGGCGGCGAAGACCGCGCACCGGCCCGGTCTCAGGCCCGGTACGCCGGCGCAGGCCGTGAGGATGTCCACCGGGTGGAAGTTGCGGCCGTGGTGGACGAGTACGTCGTCGGACCGGCCGAGGACGAACAGCTGGCCGCCGTGCAGGAATCCCAGGTCCCCGGTGGCGTGCCAGCGGGAGAGCCGGGCCGGCGCCCGCCAGTAGCCGCGGGACAGCTGCGGGCCCTGGACATGGATCTCGCCCACGCCCTCCTCGTCCTGCCGGCCGTCGCCGACGCGTACCCGGGTGCCGGGCAGCGGCACCCCCGAGGAGAGCAGGGCGACGGAGGAGGCTCCCGGCCCGGCAGGGACCACGCGGCCGGCGCGGAGCGCGTCGGCGGCGACGGTGAGCCGGAGCGGCGGGACGGCGGGGGTGGTGCCGGTGACGGTGAGGGTGGCCTCCGCCATGCCGTAGGAGGGGCACAGGGCTCCGGCCCTGAACCCCGCGGCCGCGAACCGCTCGGTGAACCGCTCGGCGGTGGCGGCGCGGACCACTTCCCCGGCGCTGCGGGCCACGCGCCAGGTGCGCAGGTCCAGGGTGGCCGCCTCGGCGTCGGTGGTCCGGCGCGCACACAGGTCGTACGCGAAGTCGGGAGCACTGGAGAGCGTGCCGCGGCGGGCGGTGAGCGCGCGGAGCCACTCCGCCGGGCGCCGGGCGAAGCAGTCGGGGGACATGAGCACCGACTCGTACCCGGTGAACAGCGGTCTCAGGACGCCGGTGATCAGGCCCATGTCGTGGTGGAGCGGCACCCAGGTCACGGCGACGTCCGCCGGGCTCTCACCGTAGAAGGAGGCCGCCTGGCGGCAACTGGCCAGCAGCGCGCGGTGGCTGACGACCACACCCTTGGGAGAGCCGGTCGAGCCGGAGGTGTACTGGAGGAAGGCGGGCGCGTGCGGGCTCACCGGGCTCACCCGGGCGCCGGGCGCGCCACCCGGCACGGGCGCGCCACCCGGCACGGGCGCGCCACCCGGCACGGGCGCGCCACCCGGCACGGGCGCGCCGCCGGGCACGGGCGCGGTGGCGCCCTCCGCCCGCAGCTCCTCCCAGGTGGCGACCCTGGGCCGGGTGGCCGGGCCGCCCAGCGCGCGGTGGACGGTGTCCCGCCACGCCTCCGTGGTGATCACCAGGGCCGGGCGGCAGTCCGCGGCGATGGCGCGCAGTCCTTGCTCGAACGCCTCCGTGCGGGTCGTCCGCGGGACGGGGGCGGGCACCGCGACGAGCCCGGTGGCGAGCGCGGCCAGCAGGACGGCGGTGAAGGCCCCGTCGTTCGGCAGCACCAGGACCACCCGTTCCCCGGGTGCCGGGTCCCGGCGGCGCAGCGCGCGGGCGGTCGCCTCCACGAGGCGACCCAGCTCGGCGAAGGTCAGCCGGTCACCGATCCCCTCTTCACCCCAGCGGGTCAGGGCGATGGCGTCCGGCCGCTGCCGGGCGTGCCGCCGGAGCCATCCGGCGGCGGTGCCCGTGGGGTGCCCGGCTTCGCTGCCGTCAGACGGCATGGGGCGCGCTCCCGGCCAGGGTGAGGAGAACGGCCCGCCGCAGTTTTCCGCTGGGCGTACGGGGCAGGGAGCCGGGGGCCGCCAGGACGACGCGGGGGCAGGGCAGTTCGAGCATGTCCGCGGTGGCCTCGATGGCGGGCACCGGGTCCTGGAAGGCGCTTCCGACACGGTGTTCCACGAAGCACACCGGCTCGTCACCGGGACCGTCGAGGACGGCCGCGTCGGTGACTCCGGGCAGCAGGCGGATGTCGTGTTCGAGGCGGGCCGTCCGGATCTGCCGGGGGCTCTCGGCGCGGCCGAGGACGAACAGGTAGCCCTCGTCGTCGACATGGCCCACGTCGCCGGTCTTCAGCACGTCCCCGTCCGCCGGGTCCCGGTCGGCCGCCCGCGGCCGGATGCCTATGTCCCCGGTCTCGCCCGCGGGCAGCGGCCGGCCGTCCCGGGTGATCTCGACCCGGATGCCCGGAAGGGGCCGCCCGACCGATCCGGGCCTGGCCAGCCACTCGGCCGTGGTGATCTCGGTGACGACGCCCTGCGAGGTGCCGTAGTACTCGTGCAGGACCGGTCCGAACAGGTCGACGGCCGCGCGTTTGACCGAGGGCGGGCAGGCGGCCCCGCCGTGGAAGACGACCTGGAAGCGGTGGTGCGGTGCCTCGCCCGCCTCGACGACGTCGGTCAGCCGGTCCGGGCTGAGCATGGCGCTGTCCGCGCGGTACCGGTCGGCCAGTTCCGCGAACGCGCCGGGGGACCAGGACCGCTGGACGACGACCGTGCTGCCGGCCTGGAGCGCGTACAGGGCGGGGCCCAGCGTGCCCAGGTGGTAGGTGGGGTTGGCCATCAGGTGAGGGCCGCGGCCGGTTCCGGCGCCGTAGCGTTCGACGACCGCGACGCCCTGGTACGGCCTGCGCGGGCGGGCGCGCGCCACGGCCTGGGGCAGTCCGGTGGTGCCGGAGGTGGCGAAGACCAGGCGGCCCGCGGCGGGCGGGCGCGCGGACGCGTCCGTGCCGTCCGCCCGGGTCGCCGTCAGCTCCGCGTCGGTCCAGACGGGGCAGGGCAGGCCGGGGCCGCCTTCCCACGGTCGCGCGGACAGGTGCGCGGCCGTGGCCACCGATGTGAGCAGGGACGATCCCAGGGGGAGTGCGAGCAGGTCACGGTCGATCGGGAACAGGCCGAAGCCGTGGCGCAGCGCGGCGAGGGCCAGCGCGAAGAAGGCGGGCCCGGTGGGGAGGTCGGTCGACACGGTCGCGCCGTCGGGCAGCCCCCGGGCGCGCAGGCCGCGGGCCAGGGCGTCGGCCCGGCCGACGAGGTCGCCGTAGGTGATCTCCTCGTCGTCCGCGATCACGGCCGCGCGGTCCGGGTCGGTCCGCGCGGTGGCCCACGGGTCCCACAGATAGGGCTTCATGATTCCTCAGCGCTTCCTCAGTGCTTGGCTGTCGACGGGACGGGAACCGGCCGCGCCAGCGCGGCGGCGAGGGCGGCGAGACTCGGGGCGGCGACGATCACTTCGACGTCGACCTCGGTGTCCAGGCGTTCCTCCAGGCGGATGCTCAGTTCGACCGCGGTGATGGAGTCGCCCCCGAGGGAGAAGAAGTCGTCCTCGGGCGTGACCGGGGGGCCGAACACCTCGCTCGCGGCGGTCAGTACCTCGTCGATGGGCGTGTCGGACATGGCGCCTTCTCTGCTGGGTGAGGGGACGGGGGTCGTCTTCGGGCGCGGCGGGGAGGCGGAGGGCTGCGGACGCGGCGGGGAGGCGGAGCGCCGCCGGGTCCCGCGCGGGCCGGCACGGGACCCGGCGGGACCGGTTCACCCCTCATCCGGACGCGCGCCGCGTACGGCGGACGTGATGCCGGCGACCATGTCGTCCAGGACCGACCGGGCCAGCCGGCGGTCGGCACGGTGCCCGTCGTAGAGGAGGTCGATGTCGAGGCGGTCGCGGAACTCGGTGCACCGAAGGTGCAGGGCGAAGGAGTCGTGGAAGGCGATCTTGTGCAGCGGGTAGGCGTCAGCCGTGATCCGCAGCCGCCCGCCGTCGTCCGCGACCGACGCGTCCCCTTCGTAGCGGCGCAGGTTGACGTAGAGGTCACGGCTGACGGGCGCGCCGCCGGCCTCCTCCGCCTCACGGGTCAGGGCGGCGATCTCGTCGGCGGTCAGCCGCTGGTGCCTGAGCGCGTTGAGCAACTGCTCGCGCACCTGGGTCCGTACGGACAGCGCGTCCGCCGCGGCGTCGTGGACGGTCAGCGGGCAGGAGCCGGCGAACATGCCCACCACGTCGCTGTCCCGGGACGCGCGCGAGTCCATCGAGGTCCACAGCCCCACGGCGGACCGGCCGGTGCGGGCGGCCAGCGCGGAGACGAAGAAGGCGACCGTCGACTGAAGGACGGTGAAGCGGGACCGCGCGCACAGGCCGCGCAGCGCCGCGACCGTCGCGGCGGGCAGTTCCACACCCACCATGCCGGCCTCGGTGCGGCGAGCCCCGGCGGGGGCGGTCCAGGAGGCGCGGGTCAGGAACGCCAGGCGCTCCCGCCAGCTCGCCAGCGCCCGTTCGCGCTGTCGTGCGCCGGTCCCGGCCCGCTGCCGGACCGCCGCCTCGGCGAAGGAGGGGGCGGTGGCCGGCGAGGACTCGCCCCTGCGCAGGGCCGCGTAGTCGCGCCAGACCTCGTGCCCGAACAGGTGATGGGCCCGGCCGTCGAAGACGAGGTTCTGGAAGGTGGCCAGCAGGGCGTGGTGGTGCCGGTCGTAGCGCAGCAGCCGCATCCTGAAGGGCCGTTGGGTGCCGTACGACCATGGGGTGACACAGTCGCGGGACAGCAGGGCGGAGGCGTAGTGGGAGAACTGCCCGGGCGAGGCGGCCTTCACGTGCGTCCGCTGGACGACGTCCTCGTCGGCGTCGATCGGCCGGGTCCACTGGAGGGGCCGCGGGCCCGGGGCCGCGGCGAGCTGGAGGTGCAGGGCGTCGTGCCGGACCGCGAAGGCGCGCACGGCGGCCGCCAGGGCGCCGGTGTCGAGATCGCCGAGGATCTCGAAGGCGAGCTGGACGTTCTTGTGGGACCAGTCGGCGGAGCGGGTCTTGGTGTGGAACCGGTCCTGCTCGTAGGTGAGGGGGAAGGGCGTACCGGCCCGGGGGCCCGTCAGGCCAGACACAGGTACTCCGTCCCGCTCTCCTTGAGGACGGCGGGGGAACCCGTCTCCACGATGCGTCCGTCGCGCATGACGACGACCTGGTCGGCCTCGTCCAGGACGGTCAGGCGGTGGGCTATGACGACGACGGTGATCCCCGCGTCCAGCAGCCCTCGCATGATGGATTCCTCCAGGGCGGGGTCCAGGGCGCTGGTCGCCTCGTCGAGGATGACGAGTTCCGGTTTCTTCGCCAGCATCCGGGCCAGCACGATCCGCTGGCGCTGTCCGCCTGAGAGGCCGTGACCGCCGGGCGCGACGAGGGTGTTGTAGCCCATGGGCATGGCTTCGATCTCCTCGTTGATGTGCGCCAGCCCGACAGCCGTGATCAGGTCGTCCTTGCTGATGTCCTCGGCGCCCAGGACGATGTTGTCCCGGATGGAGCCGCCGAACAGGTGGGCGTTCTGGTTGACGTAGCCGATGCGGCGCCGGTGCGTGGGCCGGTCGAGTTCGGCCAGGTCGGTGCCGTCGACGGTGAGGGTGCCGCTGGTGGGGGTGTGCAGGCCGGCGAGCAGCATGCCGAGGGTGGACTTGCCGGAGCCGGAGCGGCCGACGACGGCCATGAACTGGCCGGGCCGCAGGTCGAGGTCGATGCCGTCGAGGGTGGGCCGGGGGGCTCCCGGGTAGCGGAAGGCGACCCCTTCGGCCTTGATGCGGCCGGGCCTGGCGACGCCGGTGCCGGCGAAGGCGCCCCGGGGTTCGGGGGCCGCGCTCAGGACGTCGTCGAGCCGGGCGAGGGTGGGCCGGACGGCGGCCAGCTGGGAGCCGGCGTCGAAGAGGCCCTCCAGCGGGATGAACAGGGCGATCGTCAGCGTCATGAAGCCCATGGCCTCGCCGAGCGGGTAGTGGCGGCTGAGGACCAGCCAGATCCCGGCGACCAGCACGATCAGGGGGGCGGCGAACTGGAGCGTGCGGCTGAGGGAGGCGAACAGGGCGAGGTTGCGGCGGGCGCTCAGACGCTTGTTGACCTCGTGGACCAGGGTGTGCGACCAGCGCTCGACGGCTCTGCCGTCCAGGCCGGCGGCCTTGAGGGTGGTGATGCTCTCCAGCATCTCCACCAGTTCCTCCTGGGCCTTGGTCTGGCGTTCCAGGACCTCCTGGCTGAGGCCCGTCTGCCGCCGCCAGGTCAGGGCGAGGATGCCGGTCTGGAGCACGACCAGGGCGGTGACGAGGACCGCGAGCAGCGGGTTGGCCACGGCGATCGCGATCAGGTAGAGCACGATGAGCAGGCTGTCGAAGACGGCCGAGACCGCGGTGAGGCTCAGCACCTGGACGAGGACGTTGCTGGTGCGGACACGCAGCGCGAGGTCGCCGGAGTTGCGCACGGTGAAGAAGTCGTACGGCAGGTCCGCCATGTGCCCGACGATGCCCAGGGTGAGCCGCTTCTCGATGACGGCCTGGCGCCTGGTCACCATGAAGGAACGCGCCGCGTACAGCGTGAAGTAGAGGACGACGAGCCCGGCCAGGACGGCCCAGGCCGTCCACACTCCTCCGGTGGACCGGCTGCCGAGGACGTGCTCGACCAGGAACCCGGTGGTGAGCGGCAGGGCGAGTTCGAAGGCCATGAGCCCGGTGGAGGCCGTCAGGAGCAGGGCCAGTTCGCGTCCGCGCGGGAGGAACTGGCGCAGGCGGTGCCAGGGACCCGACCCTTCGCCGGCCCGTCGGCGGCCGGAGCCGGTGTCGAGCGGCGGCTCGAACTCCAGGGCCACCCCGGTGAAGGATTCGGCGACCGACGCCATGGCGAGCCTGCGGCGCCCGTGTACGGGGTCGATGACGTCCACATGGTCCCGGCCGGCTCTCTCCAGGACGACGAAGTGGCTGAAGTTCCAGAACAGGATGGAGCCGGGGGACAGCCGTGCCAGGGCCTCCGGGGTGGCCCGCACGCCGCGGCCCTTGACGCCGTACTCGCGGGCGATCTCCAGCAGGGTGCGGGCGGACGCGCCGTTGCGTCCGGAGCCGGCCCGTGCGCGGACCTCGTCGAGGGTCACGTCCACACCGTGGTGGCGCAGCACGCTGACGAGGGCGGCGGGGCCGCAGTCACTGACCTGGGTCTGGAAGCAGACCTGGAGCCGCTGAGCACGGGTGCGGCGCCCGAACCGCTCGCGGATTGCCGTGATCCGCTCGGCCGGTCCCTGGGGCCGGGCCGGGGAAGGAGCGTGACCGAACACCGGTCCCAGGCCGTCGCCCCTGCGGTGGTGTTCGAGCGCCTCGGCGTTGAAACGCGATTCGCCAGGCATGAGTCCCTTCCCGTGGTGAGCCGCCGACCCGTCTGCCGGAGGAGTTCTCGCTCCTCCGGCAGACGGGTCGTGGAGCCGGATCCGGGCGAGCGTCAGATGACGCAGCCGTTGGTGACCGCGAACTGGCCGCCGACGATGTCGTCCAGCTCCTCGTCCGACAGCTCAGAAATGTCGATGTCGTCGAAATTGTCCATGACTTTTTCCTTTCGAAGAGGCTTCTTCGCGCCTAAATGAATGGCCGGAAAAAATCCACTGCGGGCACCGGACCATCTGACAGGAAGAAGCGCAGGGGATGCTACGAAACCCGCAGGGAAAAGAGAAATTCCCCGCAACCGGTCGGAGTCATGTTCCCACGGCGAATCGAATCCCCGAAGTGGGTCGCGGAAAGACTAGTGGATTCCCTAGATTTTCGATACTTCCGGCCCCTTTCGCCACGCGGCGTGGGCGGGCGCCGCCACCCGGACAAGAGTTGCCCGCTCTGCCCGGCCATGGTCAACTCCTCTGACATGCGGCTCCGTTGACTCGCCGTGGTGGATGGGGAGGACTGATCTCGGTGTTGACGATGCAAGAAGCGCTGATGGTGCTGAACACGTACTGGACCGGACACGGATGTTTGATCGTCCAGCCCATGAACACCGAAGTGGGCGCGGGCACCCTCAATCCGGCCACGTTCCTGCGGGTCCAGGGGCCCGAGCCATGGCGGGTCGCGTACGCCGAACCGAGCGTCAGGCCCGACGACTCGCGCTACGGCGAGAACCCGAACCGCCTGCAGACGCACACCCAGTACCAGGTCGTCCTCAAGCCCGAACCCGGCAACGCGCAGGAGCTGTTCCTGGGCAGCCTGCGAGCCCTGGGAATCGACACGGCGGCCCATGACATCCGCTTCGTCGAGGACAACTGGGCCTCTCCCGCGCTCGGTGCCTGGGGACTCGGATGGGAGGTGTGGCTCGACGGCCTGGAGATCACCCAGTTCACCTACTTCCAGCAGTCGGGCGGCATCACCCTCGACCCGGTGTCCGTCGAGATCACGTACGGCGTCGAACGCATCCTGATGGCGCTCCAGGGCGTCAGCCATGTCAGGGACCTCCGCTACGCGCCCGGTGTCACCTACGGCGAGGCGTTCGGCCAGGCCGAGTACGAGATGAGCCGCTACTACCTCGACGAGGCCGACCTGGACACCCAGCGAAGCATGTTCGAGGCCGGTGCCGGCGAGGCGCGTCGCCTGCTCGACGCGCGCCTTCCGGTGCCCGCGTACTCCTTCGTCCTCAAGTGCTCGCACGCCTTCAACGTGCTCGACGCGCGAGGCGCCGTCTCCACCACGGAGCGCGCGCGTTCCTTCGCCCGGATGCGCGGGCTGGCCCACGAGGTCGCCGCGCTGTGGGTCGCCCGCCGCGAGGAACTCGGCTTTCCCCTGGGCCGTGGCTCGGACACCGGCTCCGGCTCGGCCCCCGCCGCCGCCTCCGCCTCCGCCTCCGCCTCCGCGAGCGGGACGCCGGCCGGGGAGTCACCGGGCGAGATGGCACCGGCCGAGGAGTCACCGGCCCAGGAGTCACCGGCCGAGCCGGGTCCCGACGAGCCGGGTCCGGCCACGCTGATGATGGAGATCGGCGTGGAGGAGATGCCGCCGGCCGAGGTCACCCGGACCGCGCGGGCGGTGCGGCACGCGCTGACCGGGAGACTGGCGGCCACCCGGCTGGGGCACGGGCACATCAGCGTCCACGCCGGCCCCCGGCGCGTGGTGGCCACCGTCGAGGGCGTGGAGCACCGGGAGGCCGACCACGAACAGACCCTGCGCGGCCCCCGGGTCCCGGCGGCCTACGACGCGGAGGGAAACCCCACGAAGGCGGCCGTCGGTTTCGCCAGGAGCCACGGCGCGGACCCGGCGGACCTCGGCCGCGTCACCGTGGGGGCCCACGAGCACGTCGCGCTCACCCGGCAGGTGGCCGGTCGTCCGGCCGAGGAGGTCCTCGCCGCCCTCCTCCCGGAGATCGTCACCGGCCTGCGGTCGGAGAAGAACATGCGGTGGAACGCCCCGCGGCTCTCCTTCACCCGCCCGATCCGCTGGATCACGGCCCTGCTGGGGGAGCGGGTCGTCCCGTTCACGGTGGCCGGCCTGACCTCGGGACGTACGACACAGGTGGACCGTGACGCGGTGCCCGCCACGGTGGAGGTGCCGACGGCCGACGGGTACCCGCGCTTCCTGAAGGACCACGGAATCCTCGCGGACGCGGCGGAGCGGCGGCGCCTGGTGGTGGACGGCGCGACCCGGCTGGCCGCGGGCGTGGGCGGACACATCGAGGTGGACCGCTACGACGCGCTGATCGACGAGATCACGAACCTGGTCGAACTCCCGGCCCCGGTCCTCGGCGGGTTCGACCCGAAGTACCTGGCGCTGCCCGCGGACGTCCTCGTCACCGTCATGCGCAAGCACCAGCGGTACCTGCCCGTCGTGGACGCGCAGGGCAGGATGCTGCCGTACTTCGTCGCGGTGGCCGACGGATCGTGCGACCACGACGTCGTCCGCCGCGGCAACGAGGCCGTGCTGCGCGCCCGGTACGAGGACGCCTCCTTCTTCTGGAAGGCGGATCTCGCCACACCGCCGCACGAGATGAGGGAGCGGACCCGCCTCCTCACGTTCGAGGAGCGGCTCGGCTCCATGGCGGACCGCGCCGAGCGCGTCTCGGCCGTCGCCCGCCGGCTGGCGGTGGCCGTCGGCGTCTCCGCCACGGACCACGAGGTCCTGGAGCGGGCCGCGGCGCTCACCAAGTTCGACCTCGGCTCCCAGATGGTCACCGAGCTGTCCAGCCTCGCGGGTGTCATGGCCCGCGAGTACGCCCTGCGCGCCGGTGAGAGCGAGGCGGTGGCGACGGCCCTCTTCGAGAACGAACTGCCGCGCTTCGCAGGCGACGCGCTGCCGGGCACCCTGCCGGGCGCCCTGCTGGCCCTGGCCGACCGGCTCGACCTGCTGACCGGCCTCTTCGCGATCGGAGCCGAACCCACCGGCAGCTCCGACGCGTTCGGGCTGCGCCGCTCCGCGCTCGGCGTGGTCAACATCCTTCTCGCCAGGAGCGACCTGGCCGGGATCACGCTCAGCCAGGGCCTGGCGATCGCGGCGGACCAGCAGGCCGTCGTGGTGAAGCCGGAACACCTGCACGACGCGGCCCAGTTCGTGCTGCGCCGCTTCGAACAGCAGCTCATCGAAGGGGGACATGCCACCACGGACGTCCGGGCGGTCCTGGTACGGGCCGACTCGCCGCGGCTGGCCGCGCACACCCTGGAGGAGCTGGAGAGCCTGCACGGCGACGACCGGTTCGCCTCGGTCCTGGCCGCGTTCCAGCGGGTACGGCGCATCGTACCGGCCGGACTGGAAGGGGCGTACGACCCGCACCGGCTCGACGAACCGGCCGAGCAGGCGCTGCACACCGCGCTGACCGCCTGCCGGCAGCACCTCGGCGCGAACACCTCACTGGTCCGCTTCACCGCGGAGACCGGTGGACTGGCCGCCGCGGTGAACACCTTCTTCGACGACGTCCTCGTGATGGCCCAGGATCCCGGCGTCCGGGCCGCCAGGCTGGGCCTGCTCGCCGCCGTACGCGACCTCGCCGAAGGAATCGTCGACTGGGAGACGCTCGCCTGAGGGGCCGCCGGCTCCCCCGAACAGTCCGCCGGGCCGCAACCGCCTGTTCATGTCCGCACACCGCCGAGTGACCGAGGCGGGAACCGACCGTTGCAGTGACCACTCTTCGTAACGGGACGTATTCACCAGTGGCGGTATGAAGGGGTGGGCGGCGTGATGGAGGAGCTTCGCTTCACTGTGCTCGGGGCGGTGCGTGTGCACCGGGGCGACGCCGAACTGCCTGTTCGGCCACCGCAGCTGCGGGCCGTGCTGGCGGTCCTGCTGCTGCGGCCCGGACACGCGGCGTCCAAGGCGCAACTGATCGACGCGCTGTGGGGGGTGACGCCGCCCAGCAGGGCCACCACCACGATCCGCACCTATGCCTGGCAGCTGCGCAGCCTGCTGGAACCGGACCGCTCCCGGCCGAGTGTGGTCGTGTCGGTCGGGGACGGCTACCGGCTGGCCGTCCCGTCCGCGGCGCTCGACGCCGGGCGGGCCGAACTGCTCACCCGGGAGGCGGCGCGGGCGCGTAGCTCGGGGCGGACACGGGAGGCGAGCGACCTGCTGGGCCGGGCCCTGGGCATGTGGCAGGGGGAGACCCTGGCCGGTGTGCCCGGCCCCTTCGCCATGCGCCAGCGCGACCGGCTGGAGGAGCTGCGGATCGCCCTGCTGGAGGAGCGCCTCGATCTCGACCTGGCCCTCGGCCGCCATCGCCAGGTCATCCCCGACCTGGCGGATCTCACCGCCACGTTCCCCTTGCGCGAGCGTCCGCACGGCCTGCTGATGCGCGCGCTGTACGGGGCGGGCAGGCAGGCCGACGCGCTCGCGGTGTACGGCGGTGTCAAAAAGCTGCTGCTGGAGGAGCAGGGCATCGATCCGGGGCCCGAACTGACCGCCGTCTACCGGCAGGTCCTGGAGAACGACCCGGCCCTGTCCATCGCGGTCGCCGAGAAGTCCGCGGCACCCGACGCGCCGGCGGGGCGAACCGAGCGCGAGGCGACGGGCACCCGTGACCGCCATGCGCCGCCGGCGCCACCGCCGCTGCCGGTTCCACTGCCGGTACCGGCCCACCTTCCCCCCGGTCTGCCCGACTTCGCCGGGCGCGCCGACGCCGTCAGCGACGTGCGGGCCGTGCTGACGATGTCCGTACGCCGGGCGCCGGCCGTCGTGGCGATCGCCGGGATGGGCGGGGCCGGGAAGACGACGCTGGCCCTGCACATCGCCCACGGGGTGCGCCACGCCTACCCGGACGGGCAGCTCTACGCCGACCTGCGCGGGGACGACGACAGCCCGGCCGAGCCCGCCCTCGTCCTGACGGGGTTCCTGCTGGCCCTGGGCGTCGGCGCCGAGGCCGTCCCGGACGCCCTCGACGACCGCTGCCGGCTGTTCCGTTCACTGCTGGACGGCCGCCGGGTGCTGATCGTCCTGGACAACGCGCGGGACGCCTCGCAGGTCCTGGACCTCATGCCCGGATCGGCCGGCTGCGGCCTCGTCATCACCAGCAGGTCGCGTCTTTTCGGCCTGCCGCTCACCCGGCAGCTCAGCGTGGACACGTTCCGGCCCGACGAGGCCCTGTCGCTGCTGAGCACGGTCATGGGGCCCGAACGGGTCGAGGCGGAGCGGGCGTCCGCGCTCGAACTGCTCGCCCTCTGCGGGTTCCTGCCGCTGGCCATCCGGATCGTGGCCACCAAGCTGGCGTCCCGGCCACGGTGGACCATCGCGACGCTGACCGCCCGGCTCGCCGACGAGCGACGCCGCATCGAGGAACTGCGCGTGGGCGATGTGTCCATCCACGCGGCCTTCGAGGTCGGCTACCGGCAACTGCCGCAGCCGCAGGCCCGCGCCTTCCGGCTGCTGGCCGTCGCGGGTCCGCTGGACTTCGGCCTGCCGGTGGCCGCGGCCGTGCTCGAAGCGGACGAGGAGACGGCGGAGGAACTGCTGGAGGCCCTGGTGGACGCCGCCATGCTGGAGTCCGCGGGGCCCGGCCGCTACCGCTACCACGACCTGCTGCGCGTCTTCGCCGAGCAGACGGGCAGCGGTCACCGGGCCGACACCGAGCGGGCCTTCGGCCGGCTGCTCGACCACCTGCTGGCCACCGCGTGCAACGCCTTCGCGCACGCCGTGCCGGGAGACCCGGTGGCCGGCTCCCTGGGCCCGCTGCGCTCGCCGGGGCTGCGGTTCGGCGACGTCCACGCGGCCCGGTCCTGGATCGCCGGCGAGATCGGCGTGGTGACGAGCGCCGCCCTGCGCACCGCCGCCCGCCCGGCGGAACCGGACGACGACCGGCTGCGGACCGCCGTGGACCTGCTCATCGCGGTCAGTCCCTTCTGTGTCGACGTCCGCTTCGAGGGACTGGAGTCCGCCGCGCTGGAGCTGGCCCGGGAGGCCGAACTCCGGGGCGACCGGAGGGCCTTCGGGCGGGCGCGGTTCCTGTGCAGCAACCTGGCGCTGCAGGCGGCCAGGCCCGTCGACACCGAGCAGCACGCCCGCCTCGCCGTGGACGCGTCGAGGGACACGAAGGACCCGGTGATCCTCCGCCAGGCGCTGAACAACCTCGGCGTGGCCGTCATGTTCCTGCGCCGGCACGCCGAGGCGGTGGTGTGCTTCGACGAGGCGATCGCGCTCGCCCGCGTGCTGGGCCACAGGTCGGGCGAGGCGGCGACCACGATCAACGCGGCCCTCGCCCGGGTCCGCAGCGGCCGGGCCGGCGAGGCGGCGGCGGCCTGCGAGGCCACGCTGGCGGTACTGCGTACCCTGGGCGACCTCCCGGGACTCGCGTACGCGCTGTACGTGCTGGCCCTGGCGCTGCACGAGGAGGGGCGGTTCGAGGACGCCATCGCCCGCTACACCGAATGCCTGGCCCTCTGCCGGTCGGCCGACCTCCGCGGGCGCGAGGCGCACGCCCTGTACCGGCTCGCCGAGACGCTCCGCAGGACGGGCCGGCCCGAGGAGGCGGTGCGCTACGCCGCCGAGGCCGTGGACCGGTGCGAGGAGATCGGCGCCGTACGGGACCAGGCGTACGCCCTGACGGTGCTCGGCGAGGCCCAGGCCGATCTCGGCCGGACCGGGACCGCCCGGGTCCAGCTGGACCGGGCGCGGACGCTGTTCGCCCGCCTCGGGCTGCCCGACGCGGGCGATGTCGGCCGGATCCTGGACCGCCTGGCGGAGCGCCCGGTGTCCTCGGGCGGGCTGTGACCGATCACCGCGAGGAACGCCGCGGCCGGCGGCCGGCAGCGGCCTTACGCCACTGAGAGAAAGTACCGAAAACACTCGGGGAACGCCGAATATACCGGGAATGGACCGCGTTTATGGCCCGCCGTGCGACGCTTACCATTACCACTCAGAATGTGCGTGAAAAAGCCGCATGGCTTTCCGGAGTTCGGTTCCGGTGCAGCACAGACTGAATTCTCTCATTTCTCCAGGAGGCGTTCAGATGCCCAAACCTCGCGAACAGAAGGACAACCACCTGATCTACGCCGACGCGGTGGGATCACGGGGGAAGTCGGGCGTTTGGTTCGGCGAGCGCGAAGACATCAAGGCCAAGCAGGTCACCGTGATGGACGCGGTGAAGGAGCGGGTCGAGTGGGTGCCGGTCGAGGACGCCGTCATGGCGATCAGCCTCGACCCGCCCGGCATCGTGCTGATGGCGCCCAACCCGTCGCTGCCCGGCATCATCGTCCTCGCCGACGGTGCCACGGCCGAGAACACCGAGCACCTCAAGAAGCACTACACGGAGATCGTGCAGGACGTCCTGAAGGCCGAGAACATCGAGCAGGAAGACTGACGTTCCCCTTCTGCTGCGGTGTCATCGGCGATCGGCGGTGACACCGCGGCAGGCTTCTCGCCGTGCGTTTTCCGGCGCACGACTGATTCCGCTTCTAGGAGGTCTCCGTGCTGAACGATGCCGATCGGCTCTGGAACAAGTATTTGCTGGTGGCTCAGGGTTCGGAGGGAATCGTCTTCGATCCTGTCTCCCTGGGGAGTGCCAGTCTCACCGCCGACGAGCTGCGGCGGATCCATGCCGACGAGCCCGGGATCCTGGAGGAGATGCGGCAGCTCGGCTTCACTCCGGACCCGGCGACCGTGCCGCAGCGTGATCTCGTTCTCGACCGGGTCCGCGGGCTGGGCATGACGGGAAAGCCGCCACGGATCAGCGGCTACCGCATCGTGGTGACCGACCGCTGCAACATGACCTGCACGTACTGCTTCGTGGACACCAACACGGGCGCCGACGACATCACCATTCCCGACCTCCGTGAGGGACTGGAGTACCTCTTCGAGCAGAACGCCGGCCAGGAGGAGGTCACGATCCAGTGGTTCGGCGGCGAGCCGACCACCCGGTTCGACCTGATGAAGTACGGCGACGAGTACGCTCTCGAACTCGCCGAGAAGCACGGTGTCGGACGGGTGCAGTTCACCGTCGTCACCAATGGCGTCCTGATCAAGGACCCCATGATCGAGCACTTCAAGGAGTTCAAGTACGGCGTGGGCGTGTCCTTCGACGGCACCCCGGACGACAACAAGCTGGAACGCTTCCTGCTGTCGGGCAAGCCGGCCGACGCGCGCATCCACCGGAACATCCAGCGGCTGATCGAGGCCGGCGTGTACGTGGGCTGCAACCTGACCCCCACGCCGACCAACGTGGGCAATCTGCCGGACACCGTCGAGTACGTGCTGTCGCTCGGCATCAACTTCATCTACGTCAACACACCGATCCCGATCTCGGGCCGCTGGCATGTCGACGGCGAGGCACTGTGCCGCGCGGTCTTCCGGTCCCGGCTGCTGGCCCTGTCGCGCGGCGCCATGCTGTTCTCCTCGCTCGACCGCATCTACCAGGCCCTGGACACGCGCCTGCCGAAGATGTACGAGCACATCCAGCAGGACGGCGGCCTCAACGCGGCGCTGCTGTCCCGCGGGCGGATCTCGGTCCTCGACCTCAACTGGCGCGACGACTCGTTCGTGTTCCCGATCAGCGAGCTGCGGGAACACCCGGAGCTGCTGGCCGGCGCCGCGAAGAACCTGCTGCCGTCGAAGGCGTGCGGGGAGTGCCCCGCGGCCGCCGTCTGCGGCGGCCCGTCCCGCAACGACGTCTCGCTGCGCGACAACGCCGAGCCCGACCCGCAGATGTGCGACTTCTTCCAGGTGGGTCTCGAACTCGCCCTCACCGACCAGACGGGGTTGCAGTGACCGACCGGCTCGCAGCACTCAGCGGGGTGCTGATCTCGACGGCGGACAACTGCGAGGTGAACTGCCGGTTCTGCTTCCGGGCCGACGTCGGGCGGGACGTCCTGAGCCTCGACGCCTACTCCCGGGCCCTGTCCAGGCTGCGTGAGTTCGGCGTCGACGAGCTGTGCCTGTCGGGCGGCGAGCCGACCGATCACCCGGAGTTCCGCCAGCTCGTCCGCGTGGCCCTGCAGTTCGGCTTCCGCCCCTCGGTGGTCACCGCCGCCAGGACCGGGCCGCGGCTCGACGCGCTCGCCGACGTGGCCGGCATGCTCAGCCATGTCACCGTCTCCGCCGACAGCCGCCGGGCGGACGAACTGGGCCGCACCGGCCGGACGATCTCCTCCACACCCCCCGTCTTCGAGGCGCTCGGACATCACCGGGCCAGCCTGCACGTCACCGCCTACGAGCTGGACGAGGACGACCTGAAGTCGATCGTCGGCGTGGTCGAGACGGCCGACGTCCCGGTCGAGGTGAGTCCGCTCCTGCCGTCACCGACGTTCCGGTTCGAGAACCCCGACCTCGAACGGGACCTGGCCCTGATAGACACGTTCTTCGGCATGTCGCAGCAGCTGAGGACCGTGGTGTCCGACTACCACGCATGGCTGCGGGGCCCGGTCGTGCGCCCCTGCCAGTCCGCGCGGCTCTACCTGTCCGCCGACGGCTTTCTGCGCCGCTGCCCGTACGACAAGTCCGGCCAGGTGTCGGTCTTCGCGCCGCGGCGGGAGATCGGCGAAGCGCTGGAGCTGTCGTTGTGCGAACCACCGGCGACGAGTCTCGCCTGCATGGCGATCTGCCGTTCGGAAACCCCCGAGGGATGAGGTGTCGATGAGCACGACGCAGGACCGACCGACCGTGGTGATCGGCACCATGCGATGCTCGGGTTCCTTCAACGGCCTGATGGTGCTGGGCCGGGACACGCATGACGGCCGCGAGTTCATCGAGGGGGCGATCGCGCGCGGATTCACCACCTTCGACACGTCCCCCGTGTACGCCCGCGGGAACGCGGAGGAGGACCTCGGGGCCTACCTTCCCGCCGACGCGGCGGTGTGGACGAAGGTGGGCATCGACACCACCACACCGCTGCCGCAACTGGACTACAGCCCCGAAGGACTGGCCACGTCGCTGCGGGGCAGCCTGGACCGGTTGCGGCGGGACCGTGTCGAGGTCGCCTTCGTGCACAACCCGGATCCGAAGCGGATCGCGGACATCGACCTCGCGGGCTTCGCCCGGCACTGCACGCGGACGGGCCAGGCGGAGCGGGCCGGCGTCAGCGTGCTCCTGCCGGAGGTGAGCCTGCCGCGGATCGCCGGCCGGCTGCCCGCCGGCAGCGTGATCATGTGCGAGGCGGACCAGCTGGACCCCGACGACAAGGACACGCTGCGCCTGCTCGCCGACTACCGTCTCGTGGTCCGCAGCCTCTTCTCGGGCGGCGCGCGGCTGCACGCCGTACCACCGGAGCGCAGGGCGGAGGCGATCGCCGCCAGGATCGCCGAGATCCACGAGATCTACGCTCCCGAGGCCGTGGTCGTGGGGCCCCGCACCCGGGAGCAGCTGGACGACTACGGGGCGGCGGCGCTCGGGGTGCCGGCCGCCGGTCCGGCCGCTTCGGCCGGGGGGTCCCATGCCGCCCCGTGACGCCGAAGTGTCCCGGCAGCTCCAGGTGTTCGGCTTCGCGCATCTCCGGCAGGCCGCCGCGGACGCCGTCGGGGCCCTGGAGCGCGGTTTCGACGGCCTGATCGACCTGCCGGCGGACGGCCTGCCCGAGGAACGGGTGACCGAGTTCGACATCCTCACCGAGCTGCCCGCCCTCGGGCTCCTCTCGCGGTCGGCGTGGGTGCGGGGCATCTGCGAGGCGTACTTCGGGCGCCGCCACCGCATCATCACCAGTGACGCCAATGCGCTGGTCGGCGATTCCTACTGGCACTCGGACGGCTTCTACAACACGCCGTTCCTGCGTTTCGTGCTGTATCTCGACGCCACCGCGCACGACACCGGCGCGCTGCGCTTCCTGCCCGGCTCGCACCGGGCCGACAACGGCTGGCCGGGGGAACCGACCCGGCACGTCATCAGGCACCGGCAGGACCTCGGTCTCGACGGCGGCGACGTCCCGGCGGTGGTCGTCGAGTCCCGGCCCGGCGACGTCATCGTGTTCGACACGAACGTCATGCACGCGGCGTGGCACGGCGGCGTACGCCGGCAGCTGGCGTTCAACTGCGTCGGTGAACCGGAGACCGAGGCCGAACAGCTCGACACCCGCCGCTATTTCCTCAACCGCTACGTCTCGGGATCGGTGCTCATCGGATGAGGCTCGGCTCTTTGTCGGTGACCGCTGCCGAGGTCACCCATTTCAGGACGTTCGGATTCGTGCGCCTGCGGGGTGTGCAGGACGACGTCGTACCGGCGACCGGCGACGCCTTCGAGGACGTCCTCGGCCGCTTTCCCCTGGTCGGGCGGCAGGGGGGCGCGGGCGTCACCCGTATCGCCGAGCGCAGCGACGTCCTCCAGGAGGCACTGCTGGCGGACGACCGGTGCCCCCGGCTGGCGCGCCGGCTGCTGGGTACGGACGTGGTCTACGCCGGCGGCGACGGGGTGCGGTACGACGGTGCCGTCGACTGGCATCGCGGCAGCGAGCACCGCGCCCTGCGGCTGGTCGCGATCGTCCAGCATCTGGAGCCGCTCGACGGCCGCACCGGAGCGCTGCGGATCATCCCGGGCACCCACCGGCGCGGCGGGAGCTGGGACACGTTCTCGGCGGACCTGGAGAACCCGCTGCGGTGCCTCGGCATGGAACCGGCGCAGGTGCCGGCCTTCACCATCGAGTCTCAGCCAGGTGACCTCGTGGCCTTCGATCCCCGCGCGTATCACGCGTCGTTCGGCGGCTCGGCCGGACGGCGCCGGATCACCACCACGTATGCCTCGGTGCCGGAGTCGGACGCGGCACGGCGGGAGCTGGGCGAGCACCTGCTCGGCGACCGGCCGGGGCTGTAGACGCCCGGCACCGGCCGGGGTTTCGGAACGGATGAGGGAATAGGGCGGTGCGCGATGGACGAGACGACGACGGGGACCGGGGTGGCGCGGCTCCGGGCGAACCGGGAGACGGCGCCGCTGGAGTGGTTCGACGAACTGCGCGAGTCACGCGGCATGGACTGGGACGAGACCACGGGCACGTGGTACGTCACGCGCTACGACGACGTGTACGAACTGCTCCGGGACGCCCGGCTGGGCGCGCAGGTCGAGACGTACTGCCCGCCCGGCCTGACGGAGGAGCAGGAGAAGACGTACTGGCGGGTGACGGAGTTCATCGACCGCTGGCCGGTGTTCTCCGATCCGCCGCGGCACACCGGCATGAGACGCCTGCTCCTGCCCCTGTTCACCCCCACCGCCGTCAGCCGTACGGCCGCCGCCGCGGCCGAATTCGTCGCGGCGGCGGGTCCCGCGGCGGCGCCCGGCAAGCTGTTCGCCGAGGTGATCAGGCCGGCGTTGTCGGCCGGCCTGTGCCGCCTGCTCGACGAGCCGCCGGACGCGCTGGCGGAACTGGCGGACTGCGCCACCCGGATTCTGGCCTTCGGGTCGGTGGAGACGTACGAGCCCGCGGCGGGGCTGCGCGCGGAGGAGGCCCTGGACGAGCTGACCGACCTCGTCGCGCGGCGCTGCACGGCCCCGCGCGGGGCCCTCGCTTCGGCGCTGAGCCGCTCCCTGTCCGAGGGGGCGCTGGATCTCCTGGACGCCACCGCGGTCTACGCCCAGCTGGTCAGCGGAGCGCTGGAGCCCACCGCGGCGGCTGTCGCACGCCTCCTGGAGGCGGTGACGGGCCCGGAGGGCGCCGCGCTCGACATCAGGACGGACACCGACGGAGTCATCGACGAGGCGCTGCGCCTGGCCACCCCCTTCCACCTGGCCATGCGCCGCGCCCTGACCGATCTGCGTCTGCACGGCCACACCGTCCGGGCCGAGTCGCGCGTGGTCCTGGTGCTGGTGGCGGCCAACCGCGACCCGAGGAGGTTCACGGACCCGGGCACGTTCCGCCTGGACAGGACCGGGGCACGGCATGTCGCCTTCGGGCGCGGCCGGCACGCGTGCCTGGGCGCCGCGCTGACGCGGCAGGTGATGAAAGAGATGGTGCTCGAACTCGCGGCGACCGGAGCGCTGGAGGAGCTGCCGCCGCTGAAGGCCGTGTGGAACACGGACTTCGGGGGCCGCTTCGTCCAGGACGTCGTGGCCACGCAGGGTGCGTGAGGCGGGCCGGGCACAGGTGACGGACGACCATTGACCACCGAGGATATCGATGCCCAAGACGATCACGACCATCAGCGAGTTCAAGGAACTCTGGACGGCCCCTCCCAACTTCCGCATCGGCCCGGAACTCTACCGGCCGGACTTCTCCTTCCCCAGCGCCCTGGAGGTCCTGGACGTCGTCCGGCGGGACGACGAGGCACGCCTGACGCTGCTCGGCGCGGACAGCCCGGCCGTGCGCACGGCCAGGACGATGTCCTTCAAGCGCGCGCCGGTCGAGGAGGTGGCCACCTGGTCGTTCCGGCTCGCGCACTTCAACCTCTCCCGCCTGTACGACACGGTGCTGGCCGGCTTCCACGAGCAGGTGATGGTCCCCTGGCGGACGTTCCTGGCGGCCCAGGGCTACACCTGGCAGCGCTGTGCGCCCGACCTGTTCATCTCCGGCCCCGGCGGCAGTTCCACCTATCACGCCGACCAGTCGCACGGTCTGGTGTGGCAGGTCGAGGGGGTCAAGACCTTCCACAGCTACCTGTCCCCCGACAGCGCGGTCCCCACGGACTCGGCGATCAGCGGCGACTTCACGGCCGAGGACCCGCCGCCCCATGACGACGCGGACCGCCAGGACGCGCTGATGGAGCCGGGCGACCTGCTGTGGAGCCACTTCCTGACGCCGCACTGGGTCACCGGCGAGTCGCCCCTGAGCATGAGCGTGACCCTCTCGCACGGCGGCCTGTGCCACCGGGGCCGCTACGCCGAACGGGAGACCGCCCTGCGCCGGCACTGGGACCGGCACCCCGACCAGGCGTGGCTGACCGATCTGCGCAACACGCGCTACTGACCGCCCAGGCCCCCGAAAGCCGATCAGGGCCGGCTCCGGACACCTCCGGAGCCGGGCCCCTGCCGGCCGCAGGCCCGGGGCGGCGAGGCGCGAGGTGTGCGTGGGAGTGGTGAAGAGTTCCCGCACGGTTCTGGGGATCCGGTCCCGGGAGCGGAAGGATCGGGGGGCTCACTCGGCGCTCGCGGACAGGCCGGGCGCCGCTCCATGCGATGGGAGACCGATCAACGATGTTCACTCCGGTACGGAGCAGAGTACGCACGGCCGTGCTCGCACTCTCGGCCGTCACGGCCCTCGCCCTCGGCGCGACCGCCACGACGGGTGCGACCGGCGCGGCAGCGGCCCCCGCTCCCGCGAAGCAAGGGCCGACCTCGGTGGCGTACGTCGAGGTGAACAACAACAGCATGCTGAACGTCGGCAAGTACACCCTCGCCAACGGCGGGGGCAACGTCTTCGACGTCGCCGTGATCTTCGCGGCGAACATCAACTACGACACGGGCACGAAGGCGGCGACGCTGTACTTCAACGAGAACGTGCAACGCGTCCTCGACAACGCCGCCACGCAGATACGGCCGTTGCAGCGGAAGGGCATCAAGGTCGTCCTCTCGGTGCTCGGCAACCATCAGGGCGCGGGCTTCGCCAACTTCCCGTCGAAGCAGGCGGCTTCGAAGTTCGCGGACCAGCTGTCGGGCGCCGTGGCCAAGTACGGCCTCGACGGCATCGACTTCGACGACGAGTACGCCGAGTACGGCAACAACGGCACCGGCCGGCCCAACGCCGGCTCGTTCGTGTATCTGGTGTCGGCACTGCGCGCCGACCTGCCGAACAAGATCATCAGCCTCTACAACATCGGCCCGTCCGCCTCGCGCCTCTCCTACGGCGGCGTCGACGTCTCCTCCCGGTTCGACTACGCCTGGAACCCGTACTACGGCACCTGGCAGGTCCCCGGCATCGCACTGCCCAAGTCGAAGCTGTCCCCGGCAGCCGTCGAGATCGGCGGGACCTCGCAGAGCACCACCGCCGACCTCGCCCGCCGCACGGTCGACGGGGGCTACGGCGTCTTTCTGACGTACAACCTCGACGGCGCCGATCGCAGCGCCGATGTCTCCGCGTTCACCAGGGAGCTGTACGGCAGTGCCGCCGTCTACACGCCGTAGCCCGACCGCCGTCCCCGGCGTCCGGCGCCCCCTCGGGGCGTGCCGCGTCCGGTAGACCCGGGTCCCGGACGGACCGCGCTTCCGACAACGATGTCGGAGGCGCGGTCGCACGGAAGGCGACTCTCACGCCCTCCTGTGCGGCGACGGTGAACCGCCTCCTTCGGGCGCCGGCCCGGAATCCCGCTGATCTCGGAAGACCACCGCGCGAGTCCGGGCCCCCGCCCCACAGGTCACGGCCGACGATCACGGCACCGGCGCGCCACCACCCACCACGCACGACCTCGTGAGTCCGCCGTGTGCCGGTTCACAGGGTGATGACGATTTTTCCGTGAACGTGCCTCTGGGCCTGCGTGGTCACGGCTTCGCGGATCTGCTCGACCGGGAAGGCCGCCGCGATCGGGACGGTGATCTCGCCGGAGTGGACGGCGTCGGCGATCCGTTCCAGGGAGCCCGGTGCCGCTTCGAGGGCGCCCGTCTTGCGTACACCGGGCGGCGGGGCGGGGCCGTCGGCCACGACGGAGATCCGCTCGGGTGCCACGCCGAGCTTGAGCGCGGTCTCGGCCGTCTCCCTTCCGAACAGGTCGGTGGCGGCGGTGATCCCCTCGGGTGCCAGGTCCCGCACCCGGTCGGCCAGCCCGGGGCCGTACGCCACGGGTTCGGCGCCGAGCCCGCGCAGAAATCCGAACGTGCCTTCGGAGGCGGTGCCGAGCACCCGGGCGCCCGCGAGCTTCGCGAGCTGCACGGCGAAGATGCCCACGCCGCCCGCCGCCCCGCCGATCAGGACGGTGTCGCCGGCGCGGAGCCCGGTCGCGGCGAGCGCGGCGGCGGCCGTCAGGCCGGACACCGGAAGCGTGGCCGCCACCTCGTCGCTGATGCCCTCCGGGGTGCGCCACAGGTGTGCGGTGGGTGTCTTGACCAGTACGAAGTCGGCGACGGACCGGCCGATCGCAGCCCCGTACACCCGGTCGCCGGCCGCGAATCCGGTGGCCTCGGCGCCCACTTCGTCCACCACTCCGGCGAAGTCGCTGCCGAACCCGGCGGGCAGGGTGATGCCGAACCCCGCCGCCATGTCGGGCTGTGTGGTGATCTGCCAGTCCATCGGGTTCAGCCCGGCGGTGGTGACCCGGACGCGGACCTCGTCCGGTGCGGCGTGCGGCTCGGGTATCTCCTGCAGTTCGAGTACTTCGGGACCGCCGAATCGCCGGTAACGGACAGCTTTGCTCATCGGTGACCTCTCCTGGCCAGTGATGGGACTTGGTCTCATCGACCCTACACCAGTGATGGGACGAAGTCCCGTACACTGCTCCCATGGCCCGCTGGCAACCCGACGCACCAGGACGACTCGCCGCCGCCGCTCTCGACCTCTTCGAGGAGCGCGGCTACGAGAACACGACCGTGACCGGGATCGCGGAACGAGCGGGGCTCACCAAGAGCACGTTCTTCCGGTACTTCCCGGACAAGCGCGAGGTGCTCTTCGGCGGGGGCGAGGTGTCCGGCCTGCTCGCCGAAGGGATCGCCTCGGCGCCGTCGGCGGCCGGCCCGCTCGACGCGGTGGCGGACGCCCTCGACGCGCTCGGCCGGACGTTCTTCACCGCCGACCGCCGCGAGTTCAGCGCCCGGCGCCAGGCCGTGCTGAACGCCAACCCGGAACTGCGCGAACGCGAAGCCCTGAAAAGGATCGACCTCACCACCTCGACGATCGAGGCCCTCAACCACCGCGGGGTCCCGCCCCTGACCGCGCGCGTGGCCGCGAAACTGGGCATGCTCGCCTGGGAGATCGCCTACGCCCAGTGGCTCGACACCGACAACAGCGAGGACTTCGGCCCACTGGCACGTCAGGCACTCGCCGCGGTACGCGCGGCCGGAGCCATGGGCTAGGGGCCGTGGGCCAGGTCCGTCTTCACGGATCATCCCGGTGACGGCTCGTGGAGGAGCGGTGGGTCGTCAACGGGACGGTCTGCAAGGCCCGTACGGGAACCTCTGACGTCACCTGCCGGGCGAGTTGGCCGCCGGCCCGGACGGCGCTGCGGCCGTCTCCCCCCTGCTGATGCTCTTGCCCTTCCCGCGCGGGGGCGCCCGCGCTCCGGCGACGCCGCGGGGGACTCGGCCGCCCGCGCCCCCGGGGACATCGCACGTGCGTGGTGGACGGCGACGCTGGAGGCTGGCCTGCCACCCGGCGCGCCGCCGACGCCAGTTGGCTCACCCCTCTCTCTCCGGCCTCACAGACGAGGTATAGGGGTTTCCGGTCACATGGCCAGGTCCAGCCATTCCCCGACGGCCAGCACATGTGCGCGCCGTCCGGCGTGCGTACGCAGTTCATCCCCCGGGTCGGAGACCTCGACGTAACCCGCGATCTTGTCCGGCTGCTCCGGCTCGTAGTGGATCGGCACCGCGTAGCGGGCGTCGAGGATCTCCGAGACCACGGCGGCCTGCCGGGGGTCCAGCGCGGCGGGCAGCGGGCTCGGCGGCTGTAGGTGCGGTGCGTCGACCACGGCGCCGTTGGCGGGCAGGAACACCGCGTCGAAGGGGCCGAACCGGCGCGCGATGAGCCACCAGTAGCCGTGGAACATCGTGTCGCCGCCGTGGAAGACCCGCTGCCCGTCGGCCTCCACCACCCAGTTCAGCTGCGGGTCGCCCAGTCCGTCGACGGCCGGGACCGCGGTGGCACGGAACGGCCCGAGTTCGCGGGTGGACCAGACGTCCACGACCTCGGCGGCCAGCCGGTGCCGGGCCAGTTCGCGCTCGGCCGGCAGTGTCGTCATGTTGTCCACGTCGTCGCCGTGGCCGGGCGCCGGCCGCAGCACCGGCGCCCCCGGCGTCAGCGCGTCCGCGAGCGCGGGCGCGTCGGTGTGGTCCCGGTGCAGGTGGGTGACCAGCGCGGCGGCGGCCTTCCCGCTCGGCGCCGCCACGTGTTCGCCGGGCTTCCACCCCGTGAACAGCGGCGAGAGGTCCCGTACGTAGTCGATCAGCAGTCGCTCGCCGCCCGCCTCGATCTCCAGCCCGGCCCAGCCCAGTCGTCGCGCCCGCATCTCGCACTCCTTCGTCTCGTGTGGTTGCCGTGGAATTTAGCGTACGACCGTTCTCCAAATCAATAGCGAACGGACGTACGCTATCCTTGCCGCATGTCACCACGACGCTCCGCGGCCGAAGCGCAGGCCACCAGGGGCCGGATCCTGGGCCGTGCCGCCGAGATCGCCTCCGAGGAGGGGCTGGACGGCATCACCATCGGCCGGCTCGCCGAGGAACTCGGGATGAGCAAGTCCGGGGTGCACAAGCACTTCGGCACCAAGGAGACGCTGCAGATCTCCACGCTGGACAAAGCGTTCGTGGACTTCTGGCACCGGGTGGTCGAGCCCGCACTGGCCGAGCCGCCAGGGCTGCGGCGGCTGCGCGCGGTGTGCGCCAACTCCGTGGACTACCTTCAAACGCCCCTGCTGCCCGGCGGCTGTCTGATGACCGCGGCGCTCACCGAGTACGACGGCCGCCCCGGCCGGGTCCGCGACGCGGTGGCCGAGGTGTGGTCGCGCTGGCGGAGACAACTGCGCGCCGACCTGGCCGCGGCGGTGGACAACGGCGAACTGCCCGCCGGGTTCGACGTCGACCAGGCGCTGTTCGAGATCGTCGCAGCCGGGCTGGCACTGAACGCGGCCATGCAACTCCAGCACGACCGGGCGGCCGCGGGCCGGGCCCGCCGCGCGATCGAACGGGCCCTGGAGCAGCAGTCCTGACCGCCCGCCAGACCGGGCCGCGCCGGCCCGGCAGGCTGTGAGGGCGTGGCCGGAGCCGGTGCTCAGCGGACCTCCTGCCCGATGTGGGAAAATCGTTCGACGCTGCCTTATTCTTTGGTCCGCGCGACGGCCAGGGGAGGTGCCGTCCGCTGCGAGTCATGACGGGGGTGGCACATGTCCAACCAGACCGATGCGTCTGCGGACACGCTGGAGCGGCTTTTCGTGGAACTACGCCGCATCAAGCAGGCGGCGGGGTTCAGCTACGGGCAACTGGCGGACAGGACGCACTACAGCCGCTCCTCCTGGGAACGCTTCCTGAACGGGAAGCAGCCTCCTTCCAAGGTCACCGTTGAGCAGTTCGCGGCCGCTACCGGTGCCGACCCGCGTCCTCTGCTCGCCCTGCTCGAACTGGCGGGGCAGTCGTCGGCCCGGGGCCCGGCCGCAGGTGAAGCGCACGCGCCCCTGCCGGCTGCCTCGTCCACCACTGCCGACGCTGCCGAGACCCCCAGGGCCCAGGACACCGCGGCCTCGGAGGGGCCGGACATCACGGCCTCGGAGGGGCTGGACGCCGGTCCCCCAGAGGTGCGGGAACCGGCTCACCGCGCCGCGGAGCCGGCTCGCACCGTGCGGCGTGCATCGGAGTCGCCCCTGGGGTTTCTCGCCCGCGGCGGGAACGTCGCCCGTCCGTCCTGGCAGCGCCAGCTGAGGGCGGCGGCTCTCATCTCGGCCGGCGCGGTCATCGGTGCGGTCGCCATGGTGCTGACCATGGGTTCGGGAGCCGGCCCCCACGGCGGGTCCGCCGGCAGTGCCGGTGTCCAGGCGCCGGGTACCGTCGGCGACGGCGGAGCCTCGGCGGTGCCCGCGGCCGGGAAGGTCGACGTGCGCTGTTCCGGGGACACTTGTCTGCGGCGTGATCCGCAGGCCATGGACTGCCAGTGGGACGCGACCACCGCGCATGACACCTGGCTGCGCGGCATGCACATCGAGCTGCGCTACAGCCCTGCCTGCCATGCCGTGTGGGGGCGGATCGAGAACGGGGCCGTGGGGGACGTCGTCACGATCAAGGACCGGACCGACCTGGAACTGCAGGCCACGATCAGGACCGACCGGGACACCTACACCCAGATGCTCGCGGTCACCGACGACGCGCCCGCCGAGACCGTGACGGTCTGCGGAGCGATACCGAGCCAGAAGCAGTCGGAGTGCTCACCCAGCTCCCACGTCCAGCCGTAACACCACCTGCGAAGACCGGCGGCGGGACGGATTCGGCGTAGAGCGCCGCCGTCCCCGCCCGGCGACCATGCCTGGGCTCCCGAGGGGAATCCTCCCGTCCTCCCCACCCCTGTCCAGTGACCTCGTAGCAGCCACTGCCGCGCTCCTTCCCGGTGGCGACATCCGCTCCGCACCGGCGCCCTCCGCCGCGACGTACCTCCTGGTCATCGCCACCGGTCCCGAGTAGTCGACCGGGCACCGGGCCGCCCGGCCATCCCCGCCCCCGGTGCGATCGGGCGGGCGTCGACGTACCCCCGAGCGACCCCGGCAGCCGGCGTCCCAGCCGCCGTCTCGGCCACCATCCCGTCACTTCCCTGATCCCGGGCGCGTTTCAGGGACGCCCGGGACGCCACAGCGGGTCGCCGCGGGGCTAGCGTGCGGTGCGCTCCGGGTTCCGGCAGCGCCATCGGCTCTGCCCGCCCGGTGCCCCGGGCCACCGCTCGGTGCGCCAGGCCACCGCCTGGTGCCCCGGGCCTCAACGTCCTTGAACACACGGGCAGGACGACCATCCCTGCCTTCTCTCCATGAGTCGGCATAAGTCGGCATGGCTCCGCATGACTCGCATGTCTCCGCATGACTTCGCGTCACGTGCCGCCGACACGGGTGTGCCCCTACAACACCAGGATTCCCCTTGAGACTTCGCAGACCCACCCGCACCGCGCGGGCACCACTGTTCATGTCGGCAGCACTGGCCATCATGGCCGGGCTGCTGCAGGGCAGCGCCGCCTGGGCAGGCCCGGCCGAGGCCGCGTCCCCGCCGCCCGCGGGTTCACCACCCGACACGGTGGCCCCCGACCAGCGCGCCGACCTGCTCGGCAAGGACTGGAAGAGCTCCGGCGACCGTGCTTGGACGACGGCGGGCGACGCCACCGGGTTCCACATGCTGGTCGCGGACGCCGATACCGGCTACACCTGGCGGACCGTGGCCACGCTGTCCGAGCCGGGACTCGAGACCGATCAGTGGATCGGCAACGCCTGTGTCACCGGATCGGGCAGACGAGCCGTGGCCGTATACGCTCCCCGGGCCTTCGCCAACCGGCCCGAACTCTTCGACCGCGGCGCCTTCACGGCCGTGATCGATCTGGACTCGGGGAAGGTGACCAAGCTGGCCCTGAACGCGAGCCTGGCCTACTTCGACCCCGGTTGCGGGACCGGCGAGAACGCGGTGGTCACCCAGGCGTCCTCGGACGCGAAAGGCGAGCAGACCCGACTGCAGACGGTCGACACCACCTCCGGGACGGTCGTCTCCACGGCTGCGGCCGATGGCCAGGTGACCTCCGCGATCCCGCTGGGCAAGGACGTCGTCGCCGCCTCCGGACCGCACCTGATCAAGGTCGCGCCGGGCGGCAGGGCACAGGTCGTCGCGACCACGCACGGTACGCCGACGCGCCTGCACCCCGATGCCCGCGGCGACGTCACCTTCCTGGAGCCCGCCCGCGACGGCAAGGTCAACGTCCAGCACCTCCAGGGCCGTACGGTCACCACCCTGGCCAGAGGCAGCGTCGGGCAGGTCGGCCTGGCCCAGGGCAGGGCCGGCAAGGTCTTCGTGACGGGCCGGTCGGAGCCCGCGGCTGGACTTCCCGACCCCGTACGCCGCCTCTCCACCGCGCCGGCCCAGGCGGAGCTGTCCACGGACGGCAAGCTGGCGGTGGTGCAGGCAGCCCCGCGGCACCTCGCGGACCAGGTGGCGTCTCCGCTGCGGGCCGGGACGCGGTCCGCCGAGCCCGTCGACATCAAGGCGACGGCAACCGGCTCCGGCAAGCCGCTGGCCTTCACGGTCGCCACCCGGCCCACCGCGGCGCAGACCGCTACCGGTGCCAGGCCCTCACCCCTGCTCCCGTTCATCGCGGGCGGACGTACCGCCGTCAAACGGGCCCTTGCGGCATCCGGAGCCAGGAGTGCGGCCACGGGGGACACCGCGAGCGATCCGGCGGACGGCGAGCGCTCCTGTTCGGTGCCGCGCAACGACGTGAACACGCAGGTCTACCAGCCGACTCCGGCTCAGGTGGAGTGGGCGGCGGACATGGCGATCCGCGGGTTGCTGACCTCCGACCACCTCGCCCGCCCGGCCAACTGGCACAACTCGGGCCTGCCGGCCTGGTCGCCCCAGGGCATGTTCCCGCCGCTCCCGGTGGCCGGCGGCGGCCGGATTCCGGCCCAGGTCCTGCTGGGCATCCTGACGCAGGAGTCCAATCTCTGGCAGGCCAGCTCGCACGCGGAGCCGGGCGAATACGGAAACCCGCTGATCGGCAACTTCTACGGCACCAACATCTATCCCGGGACCACGGGATACGACCCGAACCGTGTCTGGAAGATCGACTGGGACAAGGCCGACTGCGGTTACGGCATCGGCCAGGCCACCGACGGCATGCGCCTGTCCGGGCACCCCAAACCGGGCGAGTCCCTGCTGCCCCCCGACCAGCAGCGAGCCGTCGCCCTGGACTACGCCACCGGCATCGCGTACTCGGTACGCATCCTCCAGGACAAGTGGAACGAACTGCACACCGCGGGAACGCAGATCAAGCTCAATGACGACGACGCGGCCCGCCCGGAGAACTGGTTCGCCGCGGTCTGGGACTACAACGGCGGCCTGAACCCGCGCGGCAGCAATACGGACGACCCCGCCGCCTGGGGCCTGGGATGGGCCAACAACCCCTCCAACCCCAAGTACCCGATGGACCGCGGGGCGTTCCTGGACAACAACCACTACGCGGACGCCGCCAAGCCGCAGAACTGGTCCTACGAGGAGAAGGTGATGGGATGGGGAGCGTTCCCCATCGACACCGGACACTCCTACGACGACAACGGCAACCTGAACAAGGGCAACACCCACGGTTTTGCCGCGGCGTGGTGGGTCAACCCCTCGGAGCGCACCTACGCCGTCAAGCCGCCGGCCGGGACGTTCTGCGACACCACCAACGGATGCGACCCGTTCAACCCTCCCGTGTGCCACACCGTGGCCTGCTACAACCAGCACTGGTTCAACCACGATGTCACCTGGAAGAACTGTGGCAGCAAGCCGACGGTCCCGGGCGGCCCGGTGGGGGAGTGCGGCAACGAGTACCTCACCTACAAGACGGTGCGCGGTGAGCCCGGGGACGCCCATCCCAAGCTCGGGCCGTGCGACTCGGCCGCGCTGCCGAGCGGCACGGTGCTCGTCGACGACGAGCCGGACGGGGCCCCGCAGAACCGCTGCGGCACGAGGGGATGGTCCAGCAACGGCTCCTTCTCGTGGGAATTCCGCCCCGACGACGAGGGGCGGTACGAGGCCAAGGAGGATCTGCACCAGATCGGCGGCGGCTTCGGGGGACACTACTGGTTCTCCCACGCCCGCCAGCCCAACAACTGGGACAACTACCTCACGACCAGCGGCACATGGACACCGCACCTGGGCGACCACATCTACCGGATCCAGGCGTTCGTCCCCTATCCCTCACACACGACGAAGAGCGCGCACTACGAGATCACCACGAAGGACGGCAAGGTCCGTGAGCGGATCATCGACCAGTCGAAGGCCAACAACGACTGGGTGACCCTCGGCTACTTCCAGCTGGGGCCGAACGCCAAGGTCTCCCTCACCAACGTCACCAGCGACTCCACCTCCGGCGACCTGGACGTCGCCTACGACGCGCTGGCGTTCGTCCCCGTGGAGGGGACCTACGAGCACCACACCTTCGACGCGGCCGCGATCTTCGAGAGCAACCAGAATCTGGACACCGACACGCCCTGGCTGATGGACACCCCGATGCGGACGCGTCAGACCATCTACGACTGGGCCCACTCACGGACCACGGGCGGCCCGACCTTCGACAACCACGGACGGCTGGTGGGCCTGTCCAACTTCCAGGTCTGCGACGGCACCACGTACAACGATCTCTGCCTCGGCAGCAACGTGTCCACTGCCGTCAAGGCATGGGGCGCGGACGTCGAGAAGGCGGGGACGGACCCCAACAACCACCCCTCCCAGTCCGACTGGCTCGGCTTCGCGATACCGGCGCCGCCGGCCACGATCGACGAGCACACCTTCGACGACGACCGCTCCTACAAGATCAGGACGCATATCGACACGTCGTACGTCGTCGGCCCGGACGGCAAGATCATTCCGGGGTCCGAGGAACTGACGGACACCGGCAGGACGGGAAACACCGAGATCGCCCCGTTCGCACGGGACTTCGTCCAGGCCACCGTCAAGGACTACGGATCGCTCGGCGTCACCCTGCCCGACCTGTCCTTCGACGCCAAGGACGGCAACGTCACCGGTCGGACGACCCATGTGGCCAATCCGCTGGAGACCGGTGTCACCCCCGGCCAGGCATACCGCCCGGGCCGGCAGCCGACCGCCATCGACTCCACCGGCAAGTGCCTGACCACCAAGTACGTCAGCGGCGGCAGCATCGGCTACCGCCCACTCGATGAAGCGCCCGACACCGACGCCCGGATGAGCGCGTGGGTGGGCAAACTGAAGAGCCTGGCCGACCAGCGCTCGATCCCCGCCGAGGTGGCGGACACGGCCGGCGACATCTACAGCCTCTTCTTCCGCAAGCCCGCTCTCGACGGCGGCGGCAACCCCCAGGGGTCGTTGTTCAACATGGCGCCCCCGATCTGGCAGAACGTCAGCATGGGCTTCTGCGCCGGAGGGACGGTCAAGTCCACCGCGGCGGCCGACATCGACGACACCCCCACCACCGGCCTCGTCTACCAGAGTTACATGCCCAACCTGTACCTCTACCTCGACGGGCACATGGTCGACCAGAACGGCCGGCCCACGAGCGGACCCGTACAGCGCGGCGACTTCCGGTCCTTCTCCAGCCTGCCCCTGGGCGACGACCACCACACCGGATACGGCTCCTGCGGCACCGAGGTGAAGGGCAACGGCGGCAATCCCTGGAGCCTCAAGGCCGTACCCTCCGGCTTCCCGGGCGGCACCCCCAACATCCCCATGTTCTGCGACGACGGGAGCCACGCCGGCTCCTGAACCCATCCCGGCGGGTCCCGCACCTGCGGGCCCCGCCGGCCCACGCCCCGATCCGGAGACGGGGACCGCCCGTTCTGAAAGCTTCCGTCGAAGGGACGGGCGGTCGGCGGCCCGGCCGGCCCCCACGCGCTACGACCCAGTTGGCGCCGCGAACCAACGCCTCCAGCCCCGGAGACGGAGTCGGCTCGGCCACGGCGGGGGACTGAGGTACCTGTCAGCCGGTACGGACACCAGGGCCTGCGGGCGTCTGCACCCGAAGCCGCAGTGGTCCGGCCGCAGTTGGACGCCGCCCCCGCACAACGGGAATCCGGGCCGTCCCTGGGACGCGGTGAGAAAGAAGGACCGAGGGTGTGGGAAGGACGGGTTCGGAGCCTGTCCCGGAGCATCCCGGGGCCCGGTGGGACGGGCGGGACGGCAGGGACGGGGCGGGAGAGGGGAGACGGCGACCGGGGCCGCGTTGTTAGCTTTCGGTCGTCGCCCTCCGGCGGCACATCCCGATCACGCCTCTCAGGGGGAGCCCAGTCATGAAGCGCACACTCGCCGGCCTCGCCGCCATCGCCACGATCTCGCTCAGCGCGATCACCACCGGCGCCGCTCCGGCATCTGCGGCGATTCCGACCTGCACGAGCTTCGGCGGGTACACCGACGCCGCCGGCTACATCACCGTGGTGCCGCTCGACGCGGCTCAGAGCAACTTCTGCACCCTCCAGGCGGGCAACTCCGGCGAAAGCGTCCGCGCCCTCCAGCAGACCCTGAACGGGTGCTACTACGACGGAGTCACCCGCCTGGCCGAGGACGGCGATTTCGGCCCCGCCACCACGAAGGCCCTCAAGCGGGCGCAGCAGCTGGCCGGCGTCACCGCCGACGGCGTCTACGGCCCGAACACCCGCGACGCCCTGCGCTGGTCCTGGAGCCTGAACTGGCAGCCGCGCTGCCTGCGCCTGAGCGCCGCCCCGCAGCCGATCCGCTAGCGCCCTACGCCGCATCCCGGCTCCCGGAAGCCGACGAGTTGAGGCCGGCTTCGGCTCGCCGGGTCCGGATGTGGTGCCTGACGCTGCCGGGGATCTTGGAATTCGGTGTGGCTGATTTCGGCCGGTCGCGGCGGCGTGTGGGTGGGCGCGGACGATGGTGGAGTCGATCTGGACGAGCCGGTCGATGTCGCCGACCGCGTCCGCACGGGACTGGATCTGCTGCGGAGCCTGGGTGAACACGCCCGTCAGGGCGTAGCGGCGGAAGCGGGTGAGACGGTCTTCCACGGCCTGTGACGTTCCGGCAGGTCACGCCACGAGATGCCGGTGCGGATCCTGTAGACCATCCCGTTGACGCCCCGCCGGTCCGACACACGCGGCCGCCCAGTAGCAGCCCCCGGTATCAGTGGAGCGAGTAACTTCCACTCCTGACCGCTGAGTTCATGGCGGCGTATCACTCCACCATGATCCACCACTGGATGATCTTCGAAGACGGACCCTGGGCGACGTCGGACGGGTCGGGATGTTCGGCCGGTCGGCTGGCGGTTTCACCACGCTCCAGGCGATGTACGACGACCCGCCGCGGATCGTGGCCGGCGCGAACTTCGACGGCGTGACGGCCTACGTGCAGGACGGACGACGGCGACCACGGCTACCTCGCGCCGGTGACCGAGGCCGGCCTCGACCGCCCGTTCCTGCTGATCGGCAAGGACGGCAACACCCGCCGCACAGTGCCTTCCTGGGACGCGCTGTGGCGGCACAGCCGCGGCTGGCACCGGGGCCTGACCCCGGTCGGCGCCGAGCACGCGACGTACCCCGACGCCGAGAGCCTCCTTCCGCAGATCGCCCGCGACCTCCACCTGCCCGCCGGCACGGCCGAGGCGAGCATCGGCACGCTCGCGCCCGGACGCGTCGTCCGCACCCAGCGCGCCTACCTCACCGCCTTCTTCGACCGCTGGCTGCGCGGCATCGACGACCGCGACCTGCTCGACGGCCCGTCCCCGCACCACCGCGAGGCACGCTTCTTCGGGTGAACGGCATCGGGTGCGAGGCGTATCGGCGAAGCCGCGGAAACCGGGCTGTGTGCTGCACCCACCTAGGGTGGGCGTCTCGGCGGCAGCCGAGGAGCGCCGGCGACCAGCGATCCACGAGCTGCGTCAGCGCATAGTGCGCCGCGCGGCATAGGCCACAACGCCCACTGTTACGGCGATCAGGGCTGCGAGTGCGCCGGCGGCTGCCCACTGCATGGCGTTCATGTGGGAGTAAGGAAGGTACTCGACCGACCAGCCGACTACGCCTTTGTCTCGCAGGCAGGCGGGACTGTCCTCCGCGTTGACGCAGCTGCCCCACCCCACCAGTGATCCGTCACCTGTGACATAGGAATGGTCTATCGACAGGGCACTGGCACTGATCTGAGGGAAGTCCTCGCTGCCGAACCGGCCACCACCCGTCGTCTTCGTCAATGTGGGAGCGAACATCATTCGCACCGATCCCCAGACAGCCTTCACTGCCAGCAGGACGATGAAGGTGGTCACCATCGCGGGCAGCGTCCGCCGCAGAAGCAACCCGCTGGCAGCACCGATCAGCAGACCGAGCAGGGACAGGGCCACCACAACCGGTCCCGTGGTGTCGAATCCGCCCGCGGTCGTGAAGTCGGCGTTGACGGCCGCATGACGGGCCAGCGGGGACCACAGAGCCTTCACGGCGAGACCGGTGGACAACGCCACAACGATCACGAACGAAGCGGCCATGAGCAGTTTCGTCGTCACCCAGTTCCAGCGGCTGCGGGACTGGACCCCTACGAACTTGGCGGTACCGGTCTCCAGATCACCGGCGAACAGCGGGGCGCCGACGAACACACCGATGACAAACGGCAGGCAGGTCAGCGCCAAGCCGACCGGCTCCAGTCGTTGGTAGACGCTGTCGAGAGCTGCCACCTTGGCAAGGGACGGATGCGGCCCCTCGACGGCGGCTACCGCGCTGGTCGCGTCCTGGGCCAACCAGAGCACACCGGCCGTTGTGGCGGCGCCTGCTGCGAGCAGCAGAACGAATGTGAGCCTGTGCTGCCGCCACACCAGCCAAGGCAACCCGCTCAGGCGCACGCGTCCGGTCCGCCCGCGCCGAGGTGTACCTGAAAAGTCTTCGCTCGTCGTCCGAGGCTGTACGGTCCCGCTCATCTGGCCACCTTCGTTTCCGGGCCGGGCACATGTGAGTGAGGGCTGATGAGGGGTGAGGAAGTGTTCTGCTCCAGATAGGCGAGCACCACTTCCTCCAAGGTCGGCGCGGTGACGTCCCATACGGGGTCGAGAGGTCCTCCCGGGCGCACCAGCGCGGTGGTGAACCGGTGATCGCCATTCGTATGCACCACCGCGTGATCTTGCAGCCCCGTGGGCAGCCCGTCCGAGTCCGTAGCTATACGCGCGGTGGGTGCGGAGAGCATGCGGTGGACGCTGACGATCTCATCCACGTCCCCGGCGAGGCGGAGGCCGCCCTCGGCTACGAGCAGCAGATAGTCGCACAGAGTGTCCAGCTCGGCCACCAGATGGCTGGAGAGCAGAACGGTGATACCGCGTTCGGCGACCTCTCCCAGCAGAGCGGAGACAGTCTGCCGGCGCACCAGCGGATCGAGATCGGCCAGAGGCTCATCCAGGAGAAGTAGATCGGGACGCTTGCCCAGGGCCACCGACAGCGCGACTCGGGTGCGCTGGCCACCCGATAGCTTCCCCACCTTGGCGTCGAGCGGAACCGAACCCGCCCGCACGAAGTTCTCGGCCAGCGCCTGGTCCCAGCGCGGGTTCAGCTCCCGGCCCAACCGCAGCGTCTCGGCCACGGTGAACCTTGCGAACAGCGGCTTTTCCTGCGGCAGGAACGCCACCCGCTGACGTGCCTCCGCTCCGCCTGCCGGTTCGCCGAAGACCTCGGCCTGGCCGGCAGACGGTGTGCGCAGCCCCGCGATGATCTCCAGCATCGTCGTCTTACCCGCTCCATTGGGCCCCACGAGCCCGCACACCCGTCCAGCGGGGAGCCGGAACGTCGCATCGCGCAGTACCCATGTGCGCCCGTACTGCCGGCCGAGCCCCCGCACTTCCAGGGCTGTCTGTTGATCGTCTCGCACCAACGCCCGTTCAGAACCTTCACGCATGATGGTCTCGGCCCCCTTCGACGGCCCGGGGCTCGGACTCCCGGCATTCCTGCAGAATCAACTCGACCAGGTCCCGCACGTCCTCCTCCGCCAGGCCCACATCCAGCGCCCGCCCTACCCACTGCTTCAGTCCGGCATAAAGCGGCGACTCCGAAGCGGCCACAGTGCCGGCCACCGCTTGCGCGGCGCCGGCGATGAAGGTGCCGACCCCCTGCCGCAGCTCCACCACTCCGTCCCGGTCGAGCTCTCGGTACGCCTTGAGCGTGGTGTTGGGATTCACCGCGCAGGTCTCGGCCACCTCACGCGCGGTCGGCAGCCGATCGCCGGGCTTGAGCACGCCCATCCTCACAGCCCTCTTGGTCTGCTCGACGATCTGCTGATGGGCCGTGACCCCACGACGTCTCTCGATGTAATACCGCACGCACCTCACCACTTGTCAACTAGTCGAATAGATGAATAGTGGAATGAGGGTGCCGCCTTGTCAAGCACCGCACGCGTGGCCATCCCGCGACCGGAGGTCGACTCCATGGACTCAGAACCAGAGCCGACGGAAGAGGGTCGAAGCAGTGGACCAACGCTTCCATCGTGAGCAGCGCGACCAGCAACGCCACCGCCATGACCGGGGCCGTGACGGCGACCGCCCACCGCGGTTCGACCGGGCGGTCCACCACCGACGCAACACCGTCGAACCCTGTGTCGACCGACTCAAGAGCTTCCGCGGTATCGCTACCCGACACGACAAGACCGCCACTTCCTGCGAAGCAGCGGTCACACTCACGTCGTTCCTGCTCTGCGCAAGATCCGTTTGAAGACGGACCCTGGCCCGCCCGTCCGCACGACAGGGCAAACGTTGCCTGATGCGGCACTAGTGATGACGATGTGACCACTGACGGTGGGTCGCTCGGCTCCGCCCGGACGGTCCGGCCACCGCCTCCTCCTGGACGGCAAGAAGGGCCGCGCGGTGTCCTCAGCCCGCGAGTGCCACCAGCGGTGTCGGCAGCGGACCCGCGGCCCCGTCGCGGGCGAAGGCGGCCCAGGCCGCACGCATCCGACGGCCGACCGCGTCCACCTGCGCCCAGTCGAGGTCCCCCAGCATCGGTGAGTTCCGCCAGGCGTCCGCGGAGCCGAGGAGCAGGGGGATCTCGACGCAGTGGGTGGCTCCGAACGGGGAGCCCGGTGGACGCCAGTCCAGCCGGTAGCCGTGCACGCGGGCACCGGCCCGCTCCAGTTCGCCACGCAGGGCCGTGAGCGGGGCCTCGTACACGCGCCGGGTGCGCTCCGCCACACTCCCGGTGTCGTCCGGGCCCTCGGGGAAGGCGGACATGTCGTCGCCATTCCATCCGTACAGGACCTCCGGGGTGCCCTCGGGAAAGCTGGGCGGACCCGTCTCGGCGGGCAGTGGACCGATGCCAATCACCGGTCCGAAAGGGGGAATCAGGAAATTGCCCGTACGGCGTCGCTGCTCGGCTGCGGTCCGCGCCTGGGCGGCCAGCATCCTGTCGGGTTCGGCAGTACGCGGGTCGGTGCCGAGGTGGGCGGCGAAGACGCGGCCGAGGTCGTGTGCCTCGTCCGCCGGTCGGATGCCGGCGGCCAGCGGGGCGCTTTGCAGGATCGCCCGTCGGAACAGGCCGCGTGCCTCAGGCACGTCCATCAGCAACCGAATGGACAGCGCACCGGCCGACTGGCCGAAGAGGGTCACGTTGCCGGGGTCCCCGCCGAAGCGGGCGATGTGGTCACGCACCCAGCGCAATGCCTCCACCTGATCCCACAGTCCCAGGTTGCCGGCGCTGACGCCGTCCAGGAGGAGGTAGCCGAGCGCGCCGAGCCGGTAGCCGACGCTGACGACGACCACATCCTGCTCCGCGGCGAGGGCGCCGCCGTCGTACCAGTCGAGGATGCCCGCACCGCTGCTGAACCCGCCCCCGTGGAACCAGATCAGCACCGGGCGGCCCGGCGACATGCGTGCGGGGCGGTCCGCCGGAGCCGTGACGGCCAGCTGTAGGCAGTCCTCGCTCTGGGGACGCCGGTCGCGGGGTGGACCCATCACGGCGTCGAGACGGGACGGTGGCTGCGGGCAGACGGCGCCGGCCGGCGTGGCGGGAGTCGGCGAAGCCGGGGGGCGGGGCCGACCGAAGCGCTCGGCGGTGGCGTACCTCAACGGGCCGCTGCGGAAAACGGGACGGCCGGTCATGCCTCACCCACACATGCGGGCAGTGCCGACGCCTGCTCCGCCGGGGCCCGGGCTTCGGGAGAACGCGGAAGAATGCCACCGCGCCGTCCAGACTGAGGGCGCATACGCTGACCATATATCACGTCGCGCCGGTCGAGGGACTGCCCACTCCGAGGGGCGCTGGAGATCATGGATGCTGGGCCATCACCGAGCGCGGCACCGGTTCGGTGATCAGTGAGGTGCCGGAGTACCGGACTCGCACCGGAATAGTGTCGGCGACGGTGGCGACTTGAACGCAGTGCGTCGCCGGAATGATCACACCCATTCCGGCGAGCACCAGAGGTGTCATGGTGGCGTCGCCGCTGTCGAGCAGCGGGAAGAAGGCCGCGCATCAGGTCTGGAGGGCCACCGAACCGCGGATGAAGAGAGTGCGGCTGCTCTTGAGGTCGGCGACCAGGGTCCCGAGTTGGCCGAGGGCCCCGACGGGGACGATGCTCGGACTGGGCCTACGGATCCGGTGATACCGGGAAGGGTGGGATTGACGGCGCGTCAGGGGCGAGCGGGATACATGATCCGCAGAAGCGCGTTCGGTGAAAAGGCTTTTCGGCCTTCGGGAAGGATTTTCAGACCTCGGTGAAACTCACTGAACCCCGGCGACCACACCCGCATCTCACGGTACGCAGGACGCGCACGGTAGTGACTGCCGACCCAGTTCGGAACAGGTCAGTTCCGCGAGCGGTAAATTGCACGCCCTCTGTCGCACGGAGGACTTATGAAGTCACCCGGGGGACGAGGTGATTTCCGACGACCACTCAGCCCAGGATCCCGATGTGTCCGCCGCTGGCCGAAGTGTGCGCGCCGGTGACATGTCCGGCGCCGGCCGGAACGTCAGGCCCGGCCGTGACGGTCACGATGGGTGACGCCCTGCCGGAGGCCACTGAACTGGTGGCCAACGCTGAGGCCGCGCAGCGGATGGAGGCCGCCGGCGGGCCCGAGCCCCGGTCGCGCGAGGACGTCGCGGAGACGGGCGTCGCGAACGCGGCGAGGTGTGGGCCTGGGGGAGGCGGGCGGCGTACCGCGCGGTCCATCGGTGAGCCCGGACCTGACGCCAGGCCCCGGCTTCCTGGAGGCCGTGCCGTGCCTTTGCCCTCTGCTGGTTCGTACGGAGCGCTCGGCGTGGCAGGCCGGGACGGTGCTGACGCTCCAGTGGGCTCCGCCCGCCGGCTGTCGGGAAGACCGGACGAGAGGGGGCGGGAGGAACCGGACGCACCGCGCGGACGTCGCGTCGTGAACCATCGGATGCCTGGGTGAGGGCCGAAACTGGGCCGGCCCGCCGTTCGGCATGGATTGCAGCCACAAAGTACGACAATCCAGTTTTGGCGGGATCGGGTCGTGCACGGGCGGGGGAGGGTCGGGCTGAATGGTGTCGCTCATCGGCACTTCATGAGGAATGGAGGGGATCATGACCGCAAGCGCTGGCAAGGTCGGAAAGGAACAGGTTCAGGCGCGAGTCCAGAAGATCCAGGAAGTGTTCGCGCGCAAGCAGGCGGAGAGCAGGGGCCTGGAGGCGGGACTCGACCTGGAGGCATCCGTGCGCCGGGCGATGCAGGCGAGGGCTCAGTCGGCCGCGCTGGCACAGGAGGCGGCCGGAGCCGAACAGCACACCGACGCGCAGTCCCTCGACAGCGATCCCGCCATCTGGTGCGAGCTCTACGGGTTCCTGGACCTCGGGTACAAGATCCACCTGAACTCGCCCGCCGTGGCCATGGTCACCAGCACTGCTTCGGCTCTCGAACAGGTGCTGGGCGACGCTGTCGAGGGATTCCCGGAGCTTGAGGCGATCTTCATCCCGCTGCTCGCCGCCGTCTACGCCGAGGGCGGAGCGATCGGCGCTGCCGCGCAGGTCAACGGCTCGGTCGTGCTGATCGGGGTGATCCCTGACCCGATCCCCGTCCCCTTCCCCGACAACTTCTAGGCACGCCACCGCCGACGCGGCCCCGGGTGGTCGCCGCCTGTGCTGGTCGACGAGTCGATCCCCACGAACGGTCCGGTGCCACATTCCACCGGACCGCCCCGAACGTCATATGACGGGCGGCCCGCGGGGATCGCAAGGAAATCCGGGACCTTCACCCGCAGGGCCGACCCCGGTGTCTTCTGCGTCCAGGTGAACGGACCGGGGCCGGCTCAGCTCCGCTCACGCGGAAAGGACACCGCCGTGTCGTCCCACTCCGAGCGCAGAATCGGCTCACTTCCGCTTGAGCGGAAGTGAGCCGCAGGGGCCAGTGATGACCGACACCTTCCCCGAGGCCCAGCGGGCGATCGAACCGTCAGGATCGCGTGCCGGCCCGGAGCGTTTCGGGGGCTTCGCTGTCTCATTCGGCTGCGCCGCTACGGCAGATCCCGGCGCATCAGGTCGGCGTAGGTCTCGCGGCGCACCACGGCGCGGTGCGCGCCGTCGCGGACGAAGACCACCGGCGGGCGGCGCGCGCCGTTGTAGTTGTTGCTCAGCGCATAGGTGTAGGCGCCGGTGACCGGCACGGCGATCAGGTCCCCGACGCGCGGGTTCGCCAGCGGGACGCCGGCACTGAGGGTGTCGCCGGACTCGCAGTGCCGGCCCACCAGGTGGCACAGTTCGCCGTCGCCGGTCGGGCGGCCGGCGACGGCGGCCTCGAAGCGCTGCTGGTACAGGGAGACTTCGAGGTTGTCACCCATGCCGCCGTCGACGGCGACGAAGGTGTGGCCGCCGCCGCGCTTGACGGAGACGACCCGGTACAGCGAGACACCGGACTCGGCGACCATCGAGCGGCCCGGCTCGATGAGGATGCGGGCGTCGGCGGGCAGCAGGCGCCGGGCGACGTCGGTGACGGTGTCGAGATACGCCTCCACCGTGGGCGGCCGGTCGGCGTAGGTGTAGCGGGAACCGAGGCCGCCGCCCAGGTCGTAGACGGCGAACTCGCCGAGTTCGGCGACCGCCTCGACAGCCTGCGCGAAGGGTGCGAGGTCCAGGATCTGCGACCCGACGTGCACGTGGACGCCGTCCAGCCGCAGCCGGTCGCTGCCACGCAGCCGCGCTATCGCCGCCCGGGCCTGCGACAGGGACAGACCGAACTTGGAGCCGTTCTGGCCGGTGGACACGGCCTCGTGGGTGTCGGGGCGGATGCCGGGGGTGACCCGGACCAGTACTGCCTGCTCCGCCGCGGTACCGGCGAGGATCTTCTCCAGCCGGTCGATGTCGTCGAAGTTGTCGACGACGACCGTCCCGGCGCCGGCCTCGACGGCGAGGCGCAGCTCCTCCTCGGTCTTGGCGTTGCCGTGGACGACCAGGCCGGCCGGGTCCGCGCCCGCGGCGAGGGCGAGGGTCAGCTCACCCCCGCCGGCCACGTCGATGCCGAGACCCTCCTGCGCGAGCAGGCGGATGACGGCGGTGCAGGGGAAGGCCTTGGAAGCGAAGGTGGCGCGGGAGTTCGGCCAACGGGCGGCCAGGCCGTCGGCGTAGTGGCGGGCACGGGCGCGGACCGACGCCTCGTCGAGAATCAGCGCGGGAGTGCCGTAGGAATCGGCGAGTTCGGCCGCCGGTACGCCGCCGATCACCAGTGCGCCGCTCCCGTCCCGGGTGGTCCCGGGCGGGAACAGCCCCAGCAGTTCCCGGCCCTCGTGCGTCCCCGTCGTTGCCATCCGCGCTCCTTGTGCCACTGATCCGGACCGTTCTCCTGCCATGCTCCCGCTACGGTCACTCCGGATCATCGTTGACATCGTCAATGTGGGTCTCCCAGACTTGACGTCCTCGACAACCTTTGAAGTCGGAGGTGCACCATGCGGGAGTGCGGCCCTCGGGGGCACCTGCCCGTCCGGCAGCTCGTGGACAACATCGGGCCGGCGCTGCTGCGCCTGGTCCAGGAGGGGACCGGCGGCGGGCCGCTCACCGACGTCGTCATCCATGCCCCGGGCGCGCCGACAGTGCTCGGCCCCGGGTGCGTGGTGCTGGGGGTCGGTGTGACCACGGCGGCCGAGCTGCGCGAGCTGACCGCGGCCATGCGGCAGGCCGGCGCGGAGGTGCTGGCGGTGAAGGCCCCGGTGCCGCCGTCGGCCGACGACAAGCCGGCGATCATCGAGGTCAACGCGGACGCGTCCTGGATGCATGTGGCGACGACCGTCCGTGAGCAGTTGCTCGAGTACGCGAGGACCAGCGTGCGCTCGGCCGGCAGCGGCGCGGAGCTGTTCGCCCTGGCGAACGCGGTCTACGAGGCCGTCGGCGCCCCGGTCACCATCGAGGACCGCTCCTCGGCGCTGGTCGCCTGGTCGCAGGGGCAGGACCGGACCGACTCCGAGCGGATCGAGACCATCCTGGGGCGGGCCGTCCACCAGCGGACGCTCGCCGAACAGCGCGAGCGCCAAGAGTTCGAGCGGCTCCATGCCAGCACCGAACCGGTGTACATGGAGGCGACCGGGGCCGATCAGCTGGCAAGGGTGGCCATCGCGGTCCGGGCCGGTTCGGACGTCCTCGGCTACATCTGGGCCGCCGTCCCCGGGCCGCTCGACGAGGCGGCCACAGCCCGGCTGCGCGAATTCGCCCCCCTTGTCGCGCTGCAGCTGGTCGGCCTGCGCACGGAGACCAGCTACGTCCGCCGTCAGCGCGGCGAGCTGGCCGCTGCCGTACTGGGCGGGGCGGCCGACCCGGTGGAGGCGAGTCGGCTGCAGTTGGGCTCCGGTCCGGTCTGCGTCCTGGCCGCGGCCCCGCGGATGGCCCAGAGCACGGGCCCCGACGCGCTGGACGCCGCCGGGCTGCGCCGGTTCGCGGACACCCTGGAGTACTTCCTGGCGGCCGTACATCCCCGTTCAGCCCTGGTGACGGGCACCGGAGCGGTATACGTACTGGCCGCCTGGCCGCCGGAACACGCCACGGCCCTGGAGTCGGCCCTCGCCCTGGCCCGTGACTTCCTCGCGCGGACCCCACTGGCCGGTGACTACGTCGTCGCCGTGGGCGGCCCGGCCGAATCGGTGCGCCGGATCGCCGATGTGCGGGTGCAGGCGGACGCCGCGCTGCGGGCCCTGCGGCACCCGGCCGTCCGCGGACCGGCCGTGCGCACCGTGGAGGACATGGCGCTGGCGGTGCTGCTGCTGCATCTCGCCGACGCGACCGAGGCGCTCGGCCTTCCGGACGCCGGCGGCGCCCTGTACCGGCTGCGCCAGGAAGAGGGCCAGGACGGTCCGCTGGCGACGACCCTGGCCGCCTATCTCGCCGCCGCGGGAGCCACCGACACCGCGGCGGAGGCTCTGCACATCCACCCCAACACCATGCGCTACCGGCTGCGCCGTATCCGCGAGGTCTCCGGGCTGGACTTCGCCGATGCCGACGCCATGCTGCTCGCGCACCTTCAGCTCCGGGTGCGCGAGCTGCGGACGGGCGCTTCCCGAGCTTCCGGTTGATCCCGGAACGAGCGTGTGTAGCGGCATCCGTCCAGGTCGACCCAGAGCACCGCGCCGTCCGGGGCGGGGCCGGACGTCAGGCGCTCCGGCAGCCGGGGGTCGGCTCCGACGCGGAACGTCCCGTCGTCGAGCGGCACGAGTTCCGGTTCGTCGCAGGGCGCTTCCACGCCGGTCGCGGCGATCATGTGCAGTCGTCCCGCCCGCTGCACGATGCTGAAGCTGGGATACCAGGGGGTGTAGCTGCGGTAGTGACCCGCGAGCGCGTGCGGGGGAGCGGCCGGCGCGCAGGGGCCGGGGCCCAGTGACTCGGGTCCGTAAAGCCAGCGTCCGTCCAGAGAGTGGTGGTAGGCGGACCATTCCGGGTGATCGCACACCAGCCGCCCGTCCCCCGCGTCGTACAGCCTGCCGCTCACCCCGTCCGAGGTGAGCGAGAGACGGTCGTCCCCCGTGGCCTCGACGCGGATCTGGCGCGGCGCCGCTCCGTGGGTCCCGACGTAGCGCCGGGCGTCGGGGATCCGCTCCGGATCGAACAGCGCCGGGTCCGCCGGGGCTCCCTGGACGACGGCGAGCACATGGCGGGCGAAGCGGTCGATGATCTGGCACTCGCCGGGCGCGTTGGTCAGCACGGCGACACCGTGCCCGCCGTCGGTGTCGACGGCGAGGTACGAGCGGTATCCGACCATCCCGCCGGCGTGCGTCAGCCAGGTGCGGCCGTCGATCACTTCCACGTCCACGCCGAGCACGTAGCTGGAGCTGGCCGCGTCGGCAGGCACCGTGACGATCTGCCGGAAACGCTCCGGCCCGATGATCCTGGTGCCGTCCAGGGTGCCCCGGCCCAGCAGCATGCGGGCGAACAGTCCCAGGTCGGAAGCGGTTGCCAGTACGTTCCCGTCGGCGGCCGAGTACTCGAAGAAACCGGCCGGCGCGAGCGGGGCCGACGGTAGCGGCGGGCGGTCGTCGCGAAGGAACCGGTACCCGGTGGCGAGTTCGGCGATGTCCTCGTGGGTGATCCGCGCCGCCGAGTCGTGCATGCCCAGGGGCCGCAGCAGCCGTCCGGCCATGGCGTCCGCCAGCGACTCCCCCGTCACCTGCTCGACGATCAACCCCAGCAGGTTGTAGCCCTCGTTGGAGTAGTGGAACAACTCACCCGGTTCGGCCCAGGTCCGCGCACCGCGCAGCGCGTAGCCGCGTGCGGCGGCATCGGGCAGCGCGTCGGCCCCGGCCACCAGGCCGGAGGTGTGCTGCAGGAGGTGCCGGACGGTGATCGCGCGGGAGCCGCCGTTCGGGGCGAACCAGGGCAGGTGGTCGGCGACCGCCGCGTCGAGGTCCACCTTCCCCTCGTCCGCCAGTATGCCGAGCAGGAAGGCGGTGAAGGTCTTGCTGATGGAACCGATCTCGAACCGTGTGCGGCGGGAGAGCGGCGCCCCGGACTCCGCGTTCGAAAATCCCGCGGTGACGAACGCGGACTCGCCGCTCCCGTCGACAACGCTGATCGCGATTCCCGGCACCGGCCACCAGGTCCGCAACCGCTCCGCAAGTCCAGTGAGCACCCGTTGCACATCCATCAGACGCCCGCCTTCCGCGAACCGAATCCCGCGAACCGGTCCGGACCCAGCTCGACCTGGGAGGAGTCGATCTCCGCGTCCGGCCGGTCGCCCTTGACGAACCGCCGGCACACCGGGTAGAGCAGCACGGCCAGGAGCGCCACCGCGAGACTGATGCCGAACATCGCGGCCTCGTCGACCGCCGTACTCCATGCCAGGTACACGATCATCGCCGTGGGCAGTGCGACGACCAGGACCGCGCCGAGCCGGCCGCCGGGGACCCGAACCGGCCGGAGCATCTGCGGATACCTCCAGCGCAGGACCAGGAAGGCCACGAATTCCAGCAGGATCGAGGCCAGGGTGAGCAGCACCGTGGCCCGCAGGATCGAGCTGAAGTCGACGGCGGAGAGCACGACGACGACGGTGGTGCTCGCCAGCAGCGCACCCACCGGCGTGTTGAACCGTCTGCTGTCCCGGGCCATCCAGCGCGGCAGGTACGCGTCCGCGGCGAGCGCCCGCGGGACCCGGGTGCTCGTCAGCAGGATCGCCATGAACAGCCCCACCAGGGAGAGCGCCGATCCCAGGGAGATCAGCACCTTCAGCCAGATGCCGCCCAGGGCGTCGCCGGCCACGACGAAGTCGCCCTGGGCCCAGTCGGCGGGCGAACCCCGGTGCAGTCCGCTGCCGAGGGCGGCGATGGTGGGCAGCAGGTAGGCGGTGATGATCAGCGGAACCGAGATGACCAGTGCCCGGGTATAGGTCCGGTGCGCGTCGGCGACCTCGCCCAGCACGGTGCTCGGCCCGTCGAAGCCGAGGTACAGCCACACGATCACGCTGAGCGCGCCGGCCACCGACGAGTGGACGCTCTGCCCCGGCACCATGAAGGGCTGGAGCACGTTGATCCCGTTGCCGACCGCATGCCAGATGCCGAGGACCGTCAGCACCGCGAACGGCGCGAGGATCAGCAGCATCATCCCGACCGAGTACTCGCTGACCGCCTTGGAGCCGCGGTAGTTCAGGTACGCCATCGGGACGATGAGGGCAACGGTGACGATCCAGTGCAGGTCCACGACGAAACCGCCGTGGAACAGGTTCACGATCACCAGCCCCTTCCCGCGGGCGATGTCCGGGATCCAGGTGGCCAGGTAGTCGACCAGCAGGATCGGGTAGAGGGCGAGGTTCAGCACCGACCCGATCGAATTCCAGGCCCCGAACACGAATGCCGCACCTCTGCCGAGCGCGATCTTCGTCCAGTGGTAGTAGCCGCCGTCGACCGGTATCGCGGCACTCAACTCCGCTGCCACCAGCGCGTTCGGCACGCCGAAGACCACCGGCACCAGGACGATCATCAGCAGGGTCATGCCCGGACCGGCGCTGGAGAGTGAGGCTTCGAGCCCGAAGGGGCCTCCGGACACCGTGAAGAAGAAGATTCCGACCAGCGGCAGCACGCCGAGCGTGCGTCTGCCCGCCCCGGGCGCCGACCGCGTGCTTTCCAGCGGGATCAGTTCGGTCATCCTGGGCTCCACTCTTCGTTCGCGCCTGGTCGGCACAAGGTACGGGGGCCTCATCGGGGCCGTCCTCGTCGTGCGCGCCAAAGCGACAGGCCGCCGGTTGTCGCTGCCGTCAACGCCGGGCTGATCCACCCGGAACACGACGAAGCCCAGGGCGCCTGGCCTGCCGGGTACCCGGGCGGGGCCGGTCAGATTGTGGTCGGCAGCGCGTGGTCCAGGAGGATCTGGGCCGCTGCCCGGGCGTGCCGGCCGTAGGCGGAGTCGCCAAGGACCATGGCGCGGCCGGCGGCGCCGTCCGCGAGGGTCACGAGCTGCTCGGCGAGGGTGGAGGGTTCGCGGCAGCCCAGTTCCGCTACCAGGTCGGCCACCAGCCGGACCATCAGCAGTTTCTGTTCGCGGGCGTAGGAGTGGACCGCGTTCTGCGGGTCGGGGAACTCCACGGCGGCGTCGATGAACGGGCATCCGCGCACCGGATCCGTGCCGGCCGGGGGCGGGTCGAACAGGGTGAGGATGCGCTCCCTGGCGGGGATGTCCTCGCGTGCCAGCGCGCCCTCCAGCGTGCGTCCCGTCGAGGCGAGGTCCTTGAGGTGGGCGAGGACCAGCTCGTCCTTGGTCCGGAAGTGCGCGTAGAGGGTGCGCTTGGACACCGGCGCCCGCTCCGCGATCTGCTCCATGCCGGTCGCGTTGATCCCCTGGGCTGCGAACAGTCCGGCTGCGGCGGCCAGGATGCGCTCCCGTCCTCCGCGTCCTTGCCGTCGAGACGCCGTCGTCGCCGTGGTCATAGCGTAAGTATACGTTCTCGTTTACTTCGGAGGGGCGACTGGCTATAGCGCGATCCCAGGTAAACACTTCTGTTTACTTCAGTGCTGCTGGGGAGAGTCCCATGACCGGACCGGTCTTCACCGGACACACACGAGCGAGGCGCCCACCGGCGGGACACAGCCGGAGGGGAAACGAACGTGGGGGTACGCCGAGCAGCTGATCCGCGGGCGCCACGCGACCCGCGCCTTCCTTCCCGACCCGGTGCCCCAGGACACCCTGCGCGGGATCTTCTCCCTGGCCGGGGCCGCGCCGTCCAACTCCAACGCGCAGCCCTGGCGGGTCGAGGTGGTCAGCGGCACACGGCGAGACCGTCTGGCCGACGCCCGGCGGACGGCGCACGCCGAGCGACGTGTCACGGCCGTCTACCCGTACTCCGAGGACATGTACGCCCCCTCCACCAGGAACGCCGGGCCGCCTTCGGCGCCGATCTGTACGGAGCACTGGGCATCGCCTTCGACGACCACCCGGCCCGCGCGGCCTACGACGCGGAGAGCCTGGGCTTCTACGGGGCGCCCCATGCCGCGTTCCTGTTCGTCACCGGCGACGCCGGGCCCCGCCTGGCCGCCGACGCCGGTGCCTACCTGCAGACACTCCTGCTGGCCCTGACCGCCTACGGCGTGGCCAGCTGCCCACAGGGCCTGCTCAGCTTCTACGCCGACACCGTCCGCGACCAACTTCGAGTGAACGAGGGGAAGCTGCTCGTCGGGGTCTCCTTCGGTTACGCCGACGAGAACGCACCGGTGAACCGGGTCGCGACCGGCAGGGCGGCCCTGGAGGCAACCACCACATTCCACACCTGGAGTCCGCCGCGAAAGTGCTGGTTTCTTGAAGTCGTCCTGGTCGAAGGCCGGGTGAAGGCCAGTGGTCGGCCACCCGGGATCCGCGCTTCTCGCGGAGTCCATAGGCTTCGTCGGTCGGACTCCGTCCGACGTGGTGCGCGGGCGTCCGAGACCGGTACGAGGCACGCGGACGCGTTCGAGGACGTGCTGGAACTGCGGACTGTCGTCGCAGTGGCCCGCAGTGATCAGCGGAACAGTGGCTGCTGCCCCTGCTCGGCCGCGAGGTGGGTCTTCGTTGCCAGGCCGCCGCGGAGAGGCCTGTTCGGTGTTCGGGGTCCTCCCGTGGCCGACTGCTCCTCGATCGAAGGTGTGGCCGGCTTGTCTGCGGCGGGCCGGAACCGTCCCACTGCACACGGGCGCTGGGGCAGTCGGGCATCGCCGACCTGGTGGATACGGCGGCCGCCGGTGGCACGGTCGTATTTCACGACGCCATAGCCGCCGAAGCCTTCCTGGTCGGGGAAAGAGACCGCGTACTGGCAGCGATGCTCCGCTCCGAGGAAGTCGTCGTTGCGGGCCGGGAATTCGACGGCGAGGCCATCGATGTTCTGCTCGTCGACCTCGCCGGCAGTGGGGTCGACGACCCAGCGCCGCCCACACCCTGGCCCGTCAGACGCCGGCCGGTTCACCGAATGCGCCGCCGCCCGCCCGCGTGAGCCTGACGCCCTGCTGCTGGCCGCGCACCTGCTCACCCGCCCCGCCCCCGAAGGCGCGTACGACGGCGACGTCCGCCGCCACGCCCGCGCTCTGCTGCGGGCTGCCGAGGCCCTGTCCGTATCCGACCGTCCGGCCGAGACCGCGCAGCTGCGCCGGGCCCTGCTCGAAGCCGGCGAGGTGGACTTGGCTCAGCACCGTCGACGGCCGGCTGTCCGGTTCGGCTCCGGACTCCGGCCGGACCGGGAATGATCGGGGGATGACCGAAGACCTCCCCGCCGGCCCCGTGCCCGGACAGATACCGAACCCCGGCGGCCGGGACGGGCCGCGCGGGCTGGTGGCGCTGCGCCAACGCACTGTGGTCGAGCCCATGTTCACCGCCCCCGGTGCACGTCCGGTACCGTCGCCGACTTCCTCGGCACACCGGCCGTGGATGTCTGGCAGCGGGCCGACCAGCGGATCGCCGACCAGTTCGGCGTGAGTCCGAGTGCGTCCGATGCGGAAGCGGACCCGGATGGGGGTCGTCGTGATCGTGGCCGCAGACCCGGTCGCGCAGCAACTGCTCGTCATCGGTGTTCGTCCGACCAGCCTCTCAGCCGCCGCCGACAGCCCCCCGCCTCGATCAGCCTTTCGGGGCGGCGGTGCTGCGGGGAACCGGGTTCAGGCGAAGCCACGCTGTCAAGGCGGCCTGGAGCCCGGCGACCTCGTCATGCGAGAGGGCCACGCCTCCAGCCCCTGCGTGAAGGCGTACGTCGTCGGCGGTGACCCTCCAGCCGATCGACCGGCGTTTCGGCGAGGTGACGGCGGAGCCGCGGGCGAGAACGCGTAGCGCTCCGCTGACCCGAGAGGGAAGAGCCGTCGGCGTTCGCCCGGCGCGGATGAGGTGCTTGGGGCGTGTCGGCAGGCCGATGGCTACGTAGAAGTCGTGCAACGCCTCGTCAAGATCCCGGGCAGCGGACGGCGCGAGGCCGATGAACTCCTCCAGCAGCTCCGGGTGGGCGGCGGGGGCGTTCGGCCCGTACGGATGCGCGTGAAGTGGGTGCTCGGCAACCTCCAGGCGCACGCAGGCCGGTGGCACCAGCACACGGCCGTAGCCCTTCTCAGTCAGCTCCGCGTGGATCTTCCGGAGTCGCGCTGCTTGCCGCGGCACTGGATGGGGATCCCCGGGAGTGGGCACGGAGGGCTTTCTGGTCGGCTTGGGGGCCGCGCCCATCGGGCCGTTGCAGCGGTGCAGGACACCGGCCTGCGTCAGCACGGCCGTCACCTGACGGCCCTGGCTGTCGGACCCGAGCCGGAACCCGACGACGGTTGTAGGCACTCGACCTCCCTGCGGCTGCCGGCCACCGTAGCGGGAACGATGTGGGCGAGTGGGAGAGTTGCCCAGTCCGACCGAAAAACACCGGCGTGGTCCCCTCGCCCTCGACCGCTCAGCCCCGGCCGTTCAGCCGGGCGACGGCTCCTGCCGCGCCGGGAGCCGCACGCGTCACCGGCTGGTGGGCCCGCCCGGGTGGCGCGGCCCACCGTTGTCACCGCGCCCTCGGCCACGCGTCCGGCGTCCGGCGTTCCTCGCCGTGGCCGCTGCCGACGGCCCGCCACGCCGCTTGGTCCGCGCCGTAACCCCCTCAGCATCGGTCGTCCCTGCGCGTGCGGGCCGGTCCGGGGCTCGCGGTGGCCATACCGGCCGCGACGGGCCCGATGACGGTCAGGGAGGGCATGCGCGTACGGCTGCGGTCCCGAGCTCAGGTGGTGTTCGGGAGCGGGCGCTGCCGTGCGTGGCTGGTCAGGTGTGATGTGTGGCCAGTTGGGCTGGGGTATTGAGTGCCTGATGGTGGCGGCGGGTGACGGTGGCCGTGCCGATGAGAAGTCCGTCGGCGGTGAAGTGTGGCGGTGCGAGGTTGGCCTCGACGGCGGGCAGGTAGTTCCACCGAAGGCCTGGGTGGGCGGAGTGTGCGTAGTGGTGGAGGTCGCCGTAGGGGAGCCAGGTGGTGGCGGCGATGGCTGCCATGGTGCGGCTGCCGGGGTAGAGGCGCAGGCAGCGGCCGGCTTCGATCTGGGCGGGGGTGCCGGTGCGGTGGTCGGGGTCGAACCAGGTGTGTTCGACCAGCAGGGACATCCAGGCCAGCTGCGGGTAGAGCAGCAGCCGCGGGATGAGCAGGCCGCACAGCAGGGCGGGCCATCCGCCTGCGGTGTACGCGGCCGCGCAGACGGCGGCGGTGGCGGCGGTGCGGTGCCAGGCTCCGGGGCCGCGCAGGTGAGCGGTGAGTCCGGCGACGGTGCCGCGGATGCCGCGTGGGGTGAGCGGGTGGACGAGCGCGGCCGCGAAGGCGGGGCCCGTGGTGCCTGCGCCCAGCCCGGCCTGGCGGAGTTCGGCGAGGTTGGGGTCGCCGGCCTGGGTGGCGTTGGGGTGGTGGTCGCGGACGTGGCGTCGGCGGCGTGAGGTGACGGGGCCGAGTCCGAGAGGGTGGTGGGCGAAGACTTCGGCGAGCAGCTGGTTGGCGCGCGGGGTGCGGGCCAGGACGCCGTGGACCGCTGCGTGGCTGATCTCCTGGAGGTGGCGGAAGTGCACGGCGACCGCGGCGGCTGCGAGGGCGGCGAGAAGGGGGCCGTGGGCGGCGAGCATCCACCAGCCGGTGATCTGTACCCATTGTCCTGCCAGGAGCAGGAGTGGAGTGAGGTTGTTGGCGCGTGTGCGCTGGATGGCTATGAGGAGGGCGGCGTCGGCGGCGTGGGGCCGGTGGCGGGCGAAGTGCAGGCGGTCGATCTGGCGCAGTGCGGTCCCGGTGATCAGAAGGACTAAGCACAGGAGCATGGTGGTCCTGGGTTGATGAGGGGCGGGCGGCTCCCACCGGTCATCACCGAGGGTACTTATTGGTTCACCATTTTGACTTGAGATTCACGCGCTCGCTTGTCGGCCCGGCGGCGCGAAGGCCCGGCACGGGGCCGGACCTTCGCGTGTGTGGGGCAGGAGGGTGGCTGCTACAGGGTGTCGACGGTCTGCCGGATGCGGATGTCGTCCCAGGCGGAGCCGAGTAGAGGTCGTGCGGTGTTCTCGTAGGTGCGCAGCGCTGCGGCAGCGGAGTCGGCTCCGTTGCCCCAGGCGGACTCGAAGCGCGTGATCCAGCGGCCGACACCCTTGAAGTGCACGGTGCTGCGCCCTCTGGTGTAGTCGGCGTCCCCTTGTTCGTCTTCGACGAGGGCGGCGGCGGCAGAGATGATGATGACGTCCACGGCCTGGTCGGCTCGCAGCCGGTCACGAACGGCCAGTCCGCAGGTGACACCCATCTCGCGCTGGTGGTCGATGAGTTGTAGCAGGCTGCGGGCGTAGTCCTCGCGGACCAGATCGCGTTCGTAGGCGATGTAGAGCCGGTTGATGGTGCCGCCGGCCTGGAGCAGTTGCCGGTTCGCGGCGAGGTATTCACGGCGGCGGGTGAGGAGGCCGGGGTCGGTGGTCAGGTCGCTGGCGAGGACTCGCTGCGGCTGCGATCGGGCCTCGAGGAGGGCCTGGACCAGCATGACCGAGAGGCGTGGCACCTCGCTGGCGTAGACCTGGAGGTGGCCGTCGGCGACGGCACCGTAGTCCGAGACGAGTTCGTGCTCCAGCTTCGCACGGATCAGGTCGTAGTAGTACGCGTCATCCATGTCCCGCAGGTTATTGGAGCGCCGGAGCTGGATGAAGCGCTTGCGCAGCCAGATGTGTGAGCCGACGAGCATCATCACGATCACCGTCTCGGCGATCAGGAGGACGTTCTTCGTGGTGCCGCGCGCGGTGAGCCACGCGATGATCGGCGTGACGATTCCCACGAGCCCGATCACATTCGTGAGCGCGGGTGACGCCAAGGTGTCGACAGCCCGGCCTGCGGAGTCGCGGCGCGGTGCAGCCATGGACCCTTCCCCCTCCCTGCCGCGGCCCCCAGGGGGCCGCGCTGCCTGCTGATGATCGTCCGCCCCCGGCTGGCCGGCGCGGGCCCCTCTGACGAACCCGGCATCAGGTGCGGGGCACCTGATAGAGGGGGATGTCGTACGTGATGTCCCAGCGCTCGGTCGGTACCAGGATGTCTGCGGTCTCCACGGGCCGGCCGCCCGTGTCGTAGTGCGTGCGCTCGATCAACACCGCCTGACCTCCGGGCGAGGCGCCGAGCAGTTGCGTCGTCTCGCGGTCGAGCTGAACGGGGCGGGGCACCTCGGTGACGCGCGCCACCGTGATGCCGATCTGGGCCATCCGCATGGCGACACCGCGGCCGGCCAGCGGTCCGCCTTCGGGAAGGACGACCGGTGTACCGGCGGTCAGGGCGTAGGGCTCCCAGCTGGTGGCCGTCAGCACGCACCTCCGGGCGGCGAGCACCTCGTAGTCGGTGCGTACGCAGAGGTCGCCCGCTGTGATGCCCAGGCGGGCGGCGATCGGTGCCGGTGCCGGGATCTTGGCCGTGCTTTCCGCTTCCACGCTGGTGGGGGAGCCGGCCGGGGCGAGCCCGAGGCGGCCGGGCGCGGCGGTGGGAGTCAGGGTGCGCGGCAGAATGTGTCGTTCACGCGGGGCGCGGACGTACGTGCCGCGGCCACGGCCGCGGAAGCTCTCCAGCAGACCCTCGGCCAGGACGATTTCCAGGGCTTGGCGGACCGTGTTCTCACCGACCCCGAACTCACCCGCCAGAGAGGGCCTGTTGGGGAGTTTGTGGCCGGGCAGCCAGGTGCCGTCGGCGATGCGGTCCCTGATGGCCTGGGCGACACGCAGGTATCCCGCCTCCTGACGGTCGGCCTGTCGGTCAGCCATGCATCTCCCTCTGCCCACGGCCTGGTTGAAACGGATTGACAATTTAGTCCACCAATAAAAAAATGGGGGACCAATAAGTACGCGCAGTAATCACCGGTATGTGAATGTGGGTGCAGTGGGCTACGACCGCCGCCAGAGAGCCGCCATCGATGCCGCGGCCGCGAGGGTCGCGCAGCAGCTCGCCGAGCTGACCGGCGTCCCTCCCCGCGTCACTGCCGAACCGGATGGGGTCCGCATCGAAACCGACGTCACCGACGCCGCTCTGGATCACTGGACACGTCTCCTGGCCGTCCTCGAACTCGGCACCGAATACGGCGTCACCAACACCCCCGACGGACAGACCGCCTGGCTCCGCATCGAGTTGCGACGACAAGGCCTCCATCCATGACCGAGATCACTGGCTCTCGGATGGACACCGTGCCTTTCGCCAAGGGGCACGGCTGCCAGAACAGCTTCCTCATCCTGCCCGACCCCCACGGTCGCCTCTGCCTCTCCGCCGAGACCATCCGCCTCCTGGCCGACCCCCACACCGGCGCCGGAGCCGATGGCATCCTGCGTGCCGTCCGCTGCCTCGCCCATCCCCGAACCGTCGCCACGGCCCGAGTCGCCGAATGGTTCATGGACTACCGCAACGCCGACGGAAGCCCCGGCGCGATGTGCGGCAACGGCATCCGGGTCTTCGCCCGCTACCTCGTCGACACCGGACGGTGCGCCCCGGGCACCTTCACCATCGCCACCCGCGCGGGCGTGCGCCGTGTCCGGGTCCCCAGCCGCAGCGAAGACTTCCAGGGCCCGGTCACCGTGGCCATGGGCGCCCCGGCCTTCCCCGGCCCGGACCGCATCACCGTCACCGCTGCTCAGCAGAGCCGGCCCGCCATCCACGTCGATGTCGGCAACCCCCACGCCGTGGTGTTCGTCAACGACCTGGCCGTCGCGGGGGACCTGGACACTCCGCCCGCTGTCGAACCGGCCGATGCCTACCCCCACGGCGTCACCACCGAATTCGTCACCGTCCTCGGCCCGGGCCACCTCGCGCTACGGGTCCACGAGCGGGGCGTCGGGGAAACCCGCGCCTGCGGAACCGGCGCCTGCGCCGCTGTCGCCGCTCACCGACGGCACATCGGCCAGACCGCAGCCGCCGACTACCGCGTCGACCTCCCCGGCGGGAGCCTGTACGTATCCGTCAGGGCCGACGGCACCATGGCGCTGACCGGCCCTGCTGTCATCACCGCCCAGGGCACCCTCCACCTTGCCCACGCGAAGAAGGGCAACGGCTGACCCGGGGAACGAGTGGTCGATCCGCCGGCCCAAGCAGCCGCGGTGGCGGGTGGGGGCGGTGATCGGCTCCCGCCAGACTGGGGGGCAGGCGCTACCAATCTGGCGGACTTCGCTGCCGGCACCAGCCACATCAGAGCCCGGGCGGTACCTGGCGCCCAGCCGAACACCGGACACCACCCGCAGTGGCCAGGGCATCCTCGCCCACCGCGTTGCGTCGGCTACCGTTGGGCGGGCAACACTGAAGGCGGGCGAACCCGGTGTACGGCTGTGCTGTTACTTGCGCCTGCGTCATACCATAAGCGACGCTGCGCTGGCCGAGCTTGGCTCGCAGAGCCGCCGGACTTCACAGATGGTGGCAGAGCCTGCGGTCTCCTGGACCCAGGGTGTGCTGCTCTTGTGCCCCCGTCCGACTGCGCCTTCAGCCAGAGCCCACAGGATGCGGGTGTGCTCGTGGGATGGCTCGAGGACGACGACGGTGGCGGACTCTATGGCCATCGAAGCGATGCCGTGGGCACAGTCGGGGAAGGTGTGCTCGCGGCGAGTCCCGCTGATCGTTACGGCTATGGCTCTGACTCTCCCGGGGCCGGTGCACTGGAAGTCGAGGCGACGGTCGGGCGGGGTGCCGGGCTGGGCGAAGCGCAGGGTGGCGGGGAGCCCTGGCCCGGATATGCCGGTGCGGACGACCGTCTCGGCGAAGGGGCGGCTCTGCTGCAAGGCAGCGAGAAACCGTGTCATCCGCTGGTCGGTTCCCTCGCTCTTGCCCTCCGGGGTTTCGTCGGAGGTGTAGGTGCCGGCCAAGGCCAGGCCCACGGCGCACAGGGCTGCGAAGCCCACGGTGGCGATCGCGACGACCGGGCGTTGCCCTTCGTAGAACCGCCCCGGAGCGCCGAAGGTGCTGCTCCGGGCATCACGTCGGCTGGTCCGTCTGCTGTGCACCCCTGGCTCTCCTGTCTACTGTTCGCTGGGGGGACCTGCCCTTCCCGAGGTGCCGGGAGAGCGGGCGTAGTTGGCGATGGCGGCGGCGATGAGGGTGAGGGCGGGCCCTCCGCTGTGAGCCAGATCGTTCAGCCGTGAGAAGCCGTCCAGGTAGCGTTCGACCTCACCGCGCTGTTTGACCGTGAGGTAAGCGGAGACGAGCTCGACGTTGACCTGCCGGTCGTCGAACACCCAGAAGTCCTCCACCGGTGGCATCAGGCCGCGGTCGGCACCCATGGGGATGATCCCCAACCTGACGGAGGCAAGGACACTGGCCTCCAGCAGGCGGCTGAGCTGCTCGACCATGACCTCGTGAGGCCCCACCCGCCGGTAGAGCACGGACTCCTCCAGGACGATCTCAAATCGCTTGCTCCTCTCGGTGAGGACCTTCTGCTTGTCCATCCGAGTGGCGACCGCGGCCTCCACATCGTCGAGAAGGCCACGGCGCTCCCGGATGCCGGCCAGGACGGCTCTGGTGTAGGCGCGGGTCTGCAACGGACCGGGGATCAGGTTCTGGGCATACGCCTTGAACAGACGCGTCTGGTCCCACAAGGGAAGGACGCTCTCCTGGGCCCGCTTGAGGCCGGCCTTCTCCATGGCCCGCCACTCGACGTACATGCCGTCGATGCCGCGGGCGATGTCGATGAGTTCCGCTGCTGCGGCCTGGTCCCCGCAGGCAGCTGTCCAGGCTCGGATGTCCTTCGGGGAAGCGGCTATGTGCCCGTTCTCGATACGGCTGCACTTCGACTCGTGCCAGTCGCACCGGCGGGCCAGTTCGCGTGCTGTCAGGCCGTGTTGCTGGCGCAGGGCCCGTAACTGCTGGCCCAGGGCGAGTCGGGCTTCGCGGATGCTGGAAGAGGTAGGCATGCGGACAGTGTGCAGGCTTTGGAGTCGGAGCCTCTAACCGCACGAATGCCTATCTCACCCGCAAATCAGCAGCTCTCACCCGATATATTTCTTGTGTTTCTTGCGATTGTGTGCGGCATGGATTCGCATGACGGGAAGAGCGCGAGCAGTCGTGCGGGGAACTCGACGACAGTCTCGTGATCGGGCACGACGACCGAGGACAGACGGGAAGGGTCCTCGACCTTCCAGGACTGCAGGAGATAGCTGCCCGTTTCATCATCATAGTAGAGGGTTGGGCTGCCATTGTTCGGGCTCTCCGGGTCCTTGCACAGCAAGTGCAGTGCCACAGAAACCTCCATGTGGCTCGGGGTTCTTGACCCTTCGAGGGTGAACGATCGCGCACCGTAGCACCCGCTCCTTGCCAGGACTTGCTACGACTCGTAGGCCAGGAAGCCTTTACTTGCGGGAACTTGCTCACACTCCTTGGTGTGATGGGATGAGAGGGTGAGGCAAGCAACCTCCTGCTGACGAGAGCTGCGTCGTCTTCGTCCACATCGACCAGTACGGCGAGACGTCGGCGGGCCAGGCGCCTGTCCAGCCTTCAACTGGCCGAAGAGGCAGAGCGCCCGGCGGAATGGGACTACACCGAGGCGCCAGAGGGACGCGAGAACGAGGCGGACCGCCTGGAAGCGGTTCGGCGCCATGCTCACGGCCGCCGGCTTCCCGGTGCCCGAACCCACCGTCGACATCCACGCGCAATTCCTGCCCGGCTTCTACCGTGAGGCCCTGCACGCCGCCGGTCTCGCCCGGCCCGACGGCATCAGGGCCCTCCCCGCACGGACGCCGCCCCGCCCGGGCCACCCGCCGTCCATCACTCTCATCCGTCCGACCCTACGACCTCTCACACCGGCCTTCATCACTCCAGAGGACCACTCACACCACAACGCGGCACGGCCGGTCCTGAATGTTGCCGGCCGGACCGCCTGGCGACCGAGGTCCCCGCCGGCCTCGGACCCTCGACGGCCGGGGCAGCACTCCGCTGGGAGAAGTGCTTCACTCCCGGATCGAAGCCCGGCCGGCCGGGCGGCCCAGCGCCACCCCCGGCGGCCCCGGTGGCCGCGGTGTCCTTCGGGCGGCTGGGCGAGCGGGCGTCGGTGCGGGGTGCCTTGATCGACGAGCGCTCGACCGTGCTGGCCGGCCGCCCCGAAGGCCGTTCCCCTGCTGGAGGCCGCCCCGCGCTCACCCGCCGGCCGGCCCGGAGCGGGTGACTCGGCGGCCTGAGCAGGCACGCTGTCCCGCAGCAGGGACAGGACGTGGCGCGAGCACGCGTCGAGGGTGCGCCTGCTGGTGTGCATGGAGACGTTACCGCGGCCACCTTGTTCGGTAGGTAGCCCTGCTCGTGGCGTCGCCGGAGGGCGATCTCGCGGGGGCCGAGGTAGTCGTCGAACGTCGTGCCGTCCTGGAAGCGGCGCGGGGTGCCCGGCGACACTGACTGCAGGTCGCCGGCCCAAGCGGCACCGTGGGCATGGCCCAGCAGTTCCGCCACACGCGGAAGGTCCTCGGGGCGTGCGGAGCGGCCCTCGATCCGCTCGAATGTCAGGCTGCCTATGCTGGCACTCCGGGGTTCCTCGGCCAGGTACGGCAAAGCATTGGCGCGTCCGAGTGCTTCGAACAGCATGACTACGGTGCAGATCGCGACGGTGTGGGCCTGGTCGAGCGCCGAGGGCCAGGCCCACCACGGTGCGGGAGAGTCCGGTCTCGTCGTATCCAACTCCGCGAACGACGACAGGGGCTGCCGCAGTACGCGCCTTGCCGGGTGACCAGGGGCGAGTTCCCCAACTGGTCTCATATGGGCGTACGCGGGCGCAGTCACGGCGCATACCAGCGCTTGGCCGAGAGTGGATGCGCCCACCCGGACAGGCTATGGCCGCCGGCAGTGTGGAGCGGCACAGTCGGGGATGCCGTGGTGCAGCACGCACCGCGTACCGTTCTCGGCCGACTCCCGGGCGGCCGAGCCCGTTCCCAGGAGACTCGGCATGCGCATCCGCACCCGTATAGGTCTGATCCTGGCTGCCGTGGTGGCGGTGGTGTCCGCAGACACCGTTCCGGCGATTGCAGCCGCCCCCTCCGGCGCCGCGCTCGTGGACGTTGTCTGCCCGGTCGGCTCCAACATCTCCACCTACACCCCCGGACTGACCTACACCTCCAAGCCGACCCACTTCACCGCCACCGGACAGGTCTCCGGCTGCGTGTCCCTCAGCAACCCCGCTCTCACCGGTGCCAACCTGTCCGCCGCCGGTGACGGCACCGCCAGCTGCACCTCCGGCTCATTCTCCAACACCACCGTCTACCACTGGAACACCGGACAGAGCAGCACTGTCGTGGGAACCGGCTCCATCAACCTCAAGCCCGACGGAGAGACGGTCTTCGTCCTCACCGGCACCGTCACCAGCGGCCCCTTCACCGGAGCCACCGTCCTGCAGACCAAGGTGCTGCTCTCCACAGACCTCCTCGCCTGCCTCACCCCAGGAGGTCTGACGAGCATCGCCGGCCCCATCACCCTCACCTTCAGCTGAGGTTGCAATTTATGGTCTGACGTCGCACGTGACGCGAACCTGATCGGCGCTTTCGAAGCTCAGTGGACGTGAAGACGGCCTTCGCCTGATCCTGTGCTTCGTCCCGGGGGCATGACTTGCATCACAACTGCCCGCGACGACTCAGACTCAGGGGAGATATCGGCCAGGACGTCGATGGAGACGACACCGCGCGCTCGCAGCGTTGTGTTTTGTATGAAGAACCTGGACCTGTGGCCGGAGTTCTCCACACGATTCCCCAGTGTGCGTGAGGCCATGGACTCTGCCGGCCGACGATCAGTCAGCGTGTGCGTCACCGGAGAACAGGTGTCTCTGCGACGTGTCCTGCCGACCGCCGGTCCCGAGGCCGGCGTGCTGGTGGACACCATCCGGTCCGCAGGAGACATACACCGGATCGTCGCATCCAGCTACACGGGAGACCGGTCTGACCATATCCGCTCCCTTCGGTACCGCATCACCAGCAAACGGGCGTTCCCTCATTCCTCGGGGACGACACCACAGGACATATTGCGCACGGTTGCGGATCTTGTCCACACCTGCCGCTGAGAGCCCGATGGGGGATGTCCGGTTCCCTTCCTCGCGACACAGAGCGGTCTCGGCCCGGACGGTCAGGCGCCTGCCGAGTGGTCCGAGGATGGTATCGGCGCCGGGCCAATGGGGCAGGTCATCGTGCGAGGGCCGACAGGCTCGGGGCATCTGGCCCGTTGTCGATGGGGATGAGCTGTCGCATCGCTCCTGGGTGGTCAGGAGGTCATGAGGTGGGCAGCCACTCCGGTTGCTGGGCCCTCCAGGGGACGAGGATCTGACGGTAGCCGCCGGGGTGTCCGACATCCGCACCCGGTCGATGATGCCCTGGTAGTAGCCGAGGGGAGTGCCGGCCCAGTCCGGGGTAGAGCAGGGCGTTGTCGGCCTGCGCCATCCGATAGGTCATCTTGTCGTGCTCGACGGGAGGGACGGGGATGCCGACGGCGACCAGGGCCTTGCCCTACGTCCAGGCGATGACGTCGTCCGGCATGGCCTCGATGCGCGAGATCGGGTTGGACAGCGGCAGGATGACCGGGCGATCGGTGCCCGCGGCCATGGCCTCGACGACCTCACGCGTGAAGGCCCTGTGCACAGTGGAGGTGCCCACCAGGATCGTCGGCCTGACCCGCTTCACGGTCTCCAGGAGAGAGGTCCCGCCGTCGTCCTTCGACCAGTCCGCGACTTCCGAAGGCTCACGCGCGTAGGGCTGCCGGAAGTCGCGCAGGTCGCTCGTGGCCCGGGTGAGCAGCCCCGGTCTGTCGATCAGCCAGACCTGTCCGGTGGCCTGTTCACGGCTCGCTCCGTTGCGGACCACGGAGCCGCGGAGCTGGTCGGCGATCCCGACCCCGGCGGTGCCGGCGCCGAAGAGCACCAGCTTCTGCTCCCGCATCGGCACACCGCTGACCTTGACCGCCGACAGGACCGCGGCCAGGGTGATTGCGCTGGTGCCCTGCATGTCGTCATTGAAGGCCCGGTAACGGTCACCGTAGGTCTGGAGAATGCGCCGCGCGTTGCTGGGGCCGAAATCTTCGAAGTGCGGCAGAGCACGTGGAAACACAGCCGAGGCCGTCCTCTGGTAGCTCTCGGCAAATGCGTCGTCATAGTGGGCGCCGCGGGCTCTGCGGTGCCGGTGGCCCAAGTACAGCGGGTCCTGCAGCAGTTCCTGGCGGTCGGTGCCCACGTCCAGCGACACGGGGATGACACGTGCCGGGTCGATGCCGGCCGCCGCGGTGTACACCGCCAGTTTGCCGACCGAGGTCTGGATCCCCCTCCCACGCCCCAGCCGCCGATACCGGGAATCTGCTCGGCGTCACTGCACGCGATCAGGTCCGCGTCATCGGACCCGAGCCGGAGCGTGGCGAACGCTTTCTCCATCTCGTCGGGCCGGTCGACGGACAGGAAGCCCCCTCACGGGCTGCGGTGCTTGTGGGAGTACTCTCGATCGCCTCGCCGGCCGTGGGGTCGTACACGACCGGCAACAGCTCCACGAGATGCTCGGTGAGCAATCGGTAGTAGAGGACCTCGTTGCGGTCGTGCAACTGCTCCAGGTACACGTCCTTGGCCAGGTCACTCCCTCGGGCCTGCAACTGCTGGTAAGCGCGCCGCGCCTGTTGCTCCAGCGTCAGCACCCCGGACGGCAGGCGCCCGGTCAGACTCAGCTCGTTCCGCTCCGCCTGGGTGAAAGCCACGCCTCGGTTGCCCAGCGGGTCCATGAGGGCGCTCGGGCGGCCGGAGCGCGCACAGTGTGCTCGGTCAGCACATCTCTCCATCCGCACGCGTGCGGGCGACACTGCCCGCCAGGCGTGGAAACAGGGGGCTGCCCGACCCCTTCTCACCGTACGCGGACACCGGTCCCCTTCGCCCTCTGACGTGAGCCGGCTGTGACCTCCGGCGGTGGCGGACGGACTGGACGGCTACCGGTCGCAGGCACCCTTCGACCGGATCGTGGCTCCCGCTCCTTCCGCGCCGTCCCCGGCGGATTTCGCCCAGGCCCGGCCGGGCGGGCAGATTCTGCTCACCGTGTTTTCGGTCGGCAGTAGGCGACGCGCGCCTCCTGCGAGACCACCCACCGGACCTGCGGCCGGGGCTCCGGGAGGGCGTCGACCAGCCGCAGGACCGTATTCCGGCTGACCCGCGCCGATGGAGCCGATGGAGCCGATGGAGCCGACGGAGCCGACGGAGCCGACGGCCAGCTGGGCACCGGCGCGAGCCACTAGGGCAAGGCCGACCTCGGCCAGCACAGAACACATTCGTTCAGTCCGTTGGCCGTACCGCCGGGCCAGGCCCGCGACCTGCTTGACGAACGTCCGCCACCCGCACGAAACGTCTTCGCACGTGATGCGCCGTGCACGAAGCCGCAGCACCACCCGCCGTCCCGCCACGGGGACGGCAGCAGGAGACCGCAGGCAGGAGCCGTACACCCGCCCCGTACGGCTTCGGCAACTCAAGCAGGGCGGTCCAGCCATCACATGGTGGCCGAGCCGCCCCCTGCGACCGGCGACAGCGCCCACACACTCGCCTCCGGCGCACCCCCAGCGCCTCCGGTGCGCCCGCCGATGATCGGTGAGTTCGGCAGTGTAGGGCCGGGCGTTGGCGGCGAAGGAGCCAAGTTCCACCGACGCCCCACCTACGGCTCTGCTGTGCTGTCCGGGCACGCGTAGGTGTCCTTCGCGGGCACGGTACTGCCGAGCCCGCCTCCAGCTTGAGCGTCCACCGGTTCCTCCACGGCCGTGCATCGGCTGGCCGGGGTGCAGCACCCAAGGGGTAGACATCTTCGGTCAGTTCAGCTTTGGCGGAACATCCTTGGAAAGCAGCTCGTCGCTGTACGGGACAGTGATGAACTCCAGCTCGTGGCCATCGGGATCCTGGAGGTACACGCCGCGGCCGCCGTCCAGATGGTTGATGGTCTGCGGTTCAGTGTGCTGCGGGTCGGGCCAGTAGGGCAGGCCGCGCTCCTGGATCCGGGCGAAGACGGCGTCGAACTCCTCCTCGCTGACGAGAAAGGCGTAATGAGTGGGCACCCAGTCCCTGCCCTTGATCAGGTGCTCGGCGTAGTCGAGGGTGACACCGTTGTCGAGACGGACCATCACGAACGAACCGCCTTCTTTCGGCTCAGGTGCGCCAAGGAGGTCGGCCAGAAAGCGGGCGCTGGCCCACTTGTCGGTGCTGTGGACGATGGTGTGATCAAGCCTGAGCATGCGTTCCTCTCCCGTCGAGACCTTCGCGACCGGTCATGGCGACGCTAAAACCTGAACCGCACTTGATGTCAAACGCGAACATCCCGTGTTCTGCTTGTTCCTGCCGGAGATGAACCTGTCATGGTCCTCGCGCCTGGCTGCCGACCGGCGGACCCGGATCCCAGTGCCGTCGATGATCACCGTCTTCCCGTCGGCACCGAGGTGGTCGACGACCTGGGCCGGAGTCCGCAGCCGCACACGTCGTGCGCCGTGGCATGCCGGAAGCGTGCTGTGGGCGGATGCACGAGCGTGGCCAGAGCCGGTCGACGAACACCAACCGATGCTTCGCGCCCGCGCCCACAGCACGCTTCGCGGCCGGGACGCAAGCTTGTCCTGGTGCTGCGTATGCCACAAAGGGCCCAGCTCCGCGACCAGTTCAGCAATCACGTCCGCTGACAGGCCCCGTGACCCTCCGGTCGCTGCTGATCGCTGCACGAGACGCGACCCCCACCACACGACCATGATCGGTGATCAGAAGCCCGACGCCGCACCGCCTACCATGCACGAGCTGGTTAGATGCGGGTGCCGGTGTGGCGTCGTTACTCATGGTCCCGGCAGGGATGGCGTGTCGAAGCATGAATTACGGACTGTTCCGGGTTCCTGGCTGAGCTGATGGTGTCGCGAGGTTGGGGGTGAAGGGTGTAGTCCCCGTCACCGTGGAAACTGCGCCGGCGCATGGACAGGGCATCGATGTCGCTGTCGGTGACCTTGAGGCCCGTGCCGTAGGTGTGCGGGTCGAGTTCGGCGTGGATGGTCAGTCCGTCGGTGATGAAGAGGGATCAGCATCTGCGCGCGGCAGTTGAGCGTCCGACTTTTCGGTGGCTCGGCCAATACCGAGGGAACGGCGAGGCCGGCGTCGCCAAGCGCCCAGTCGGAATCGACGGAAGTCGGTTCGTGAGTCGGCGAGCGCGCCAACTCCTTCCGGACACATACCCGCAGACTTTCTGCCAACGTTGTCATCCATTCCTGGGCTGCACCCTTGACTGTACCGACCAAGCCGGTTGAGGTTGGCTCCACACCCCTCACCGCGGCCGCCCCCGAGCCGTGGCCGACTCTGTCGGTGGCATGCATGCTCTGCTTTGTCTCTGGGGCGGCCCGCAGCGCGAAGGAAGTGGTTCTGTGCCGAAGCGCCACATGTCTGCTCTCATGGCCGCGATCGTGATCGGTTCCGCCGCACCGATGATACTGTCGGCCACAGGCGCGTCCGCCGCGTCCTGTTCGAGCTATCCGAGCTGGACGGCCGGCAAGTCGTACGTCACCGGCGACATCGTCCGCTACACGGACGGCCGGGCCTACATCGCCGAGCACGACAATCCGGGCTACGACCCCACCATCAGCACCTGGTTCTGGGACCCGTACGCCTGCGACAGCGGTCCCACGAATCCCTCGGGCAACTTCCCCGTGAGCGAAGCGCAGTTCAACCAGATGTTCCCGAACAGGAATCCCTTCTACACCTACGCAGGCCTCAAGGCCGCGCTGAGCGCCTATCCCGGCTTCGCCAACACCGGCAGCGACACCACCAAGAAGCAGGAGGCCGCGGCCTTCCTCGCCAACGTCAGTCACGAGACCGGGGGACTGGTCTACGTCGTCGAGCAGAACACCGCGAACTATCCGCACTACTGCGACTGGAGCCAGCCGTATGGCTGTCCGGCGGGTCAGTCCGCGTACTACGGACGCGGCCCCATACAGCTCAGCTGGAACTTCAACTACAAGGCCGCGGGCGACGCGCTCGGCATCGATCTGCTCCACAACCCCAATCTCGTCCAGACCGATGCCTCCGTCGCCTGGAAGACGGGCCTCTGGTACTGGAACACGCAAACCGGGCCCGGCTCGATGACTCCCCACAACGCGATGGTCAACGGCGCCGGATTCGGCCAGACGATCCGCAGCATCAACGGATCACTGGAGTGCGACGGCAGGAATCCCGCGCAGGTACAGAGCCGGGTGGACGCCTACCAGCGGTTCGTGCAGATCCTGGGGACGACGGCCGGCGCCAACCTCTACTGCTGAGCGCAGTGCCCTTGGCGGTAAGACGCAAGGGCCAGCGGAAGGCCGTGCATCGGACGGCTCCCTCGTCCCGGGGGGGGTGCGCGTATCCGTGGACCGTGGGCGGCACCCTCGCCCCGGTGCGTGACCGGAAGGCGGGCCACTGAGGTCGCGGCACAGGTTGCCTCGCCCGCGCCCGGCTGCCCGCGCAACCGCTGGACAAGACGTGCGCGCCGGGCTGTCACGCGGGTTGACATCCCTCTTTCCGACGTTGCGATCGCCCTCGATCGCACCAGAACGCGAAGGCGTTACGTGCTGCTGGTTCACCTGCCGAACGGCCGGGGCACCGAGCTGGTCCGCGACGCCTTCGCCCGCCAGGCCCGCGTCCGGCACCCCGACGAACAGAACACCGCTGACCGGCGCGGCCCCAAGCCGGACACTGGCCTCGTCCGCGGTCCGTGACTGCTCCTTCGGCTTGGCGTGCTCGGTGACCGCGGCCTGGACGTCCCGGGCGAGGTCACGCCATCTGGTGCATCGCCGGTTCGACGGGGGAACCCTCCCTGCCAGCCGGCTGTTCGGCGCGCCTCATTCTCAGGGTTGTCGACGGCACGCGGCGACGGTCCGGGAAGGGTGACGCGGTCGTCAGGCAGGACGGAGGAGCGGCCATGGCGGAGTCCGCGGAACGTGGAACGGCTCGTCCCCTCACCCCCGAAGCCGACGCCCGCCGCCGCCAGTTCGAGGACCCGGGGGCCCGGCGACCCAACCGGCCGGTCCGGTCGACCAGCGCCGCCAGAAGCACGAGCGGCCCGGCTCCGGCCAAGGCCAGGGGCGCCAGCCGTGACGCGCAGCGGACCGTCCGGCGGGACGGACGAGGAGGTCACCGCGCCAGACGCCGGGACGCGACTGGCCACCCGCCCCGAGGGCCGCCAGGAGCGGAGAGGGTGCGGGGGACCGCTCCCTCAAGCACGGAGGCCCCATGGTTGCCCCGATCCCGCTCCACCTGTCGCCGGAACGCCTGAAGCACGTCCAGCAGCTCGCCGACGCGTCCCGGCCGCGCGCGGCGCTGTATCCGTCGCCGAAGTCGACGCCCGCCCGGCGCCGCTCCCGCTCACGGCAGTTCCCCGGCGCCCGGCCGAACCTGCGGCGCACCGTGCGGGGCCGCCGCCGGGGATGAGTGGGCACGGCGGACTCCACCACGCGCCCGGTGCGCGAACCGCTGGCCGGATGGCAGCGGAGTCCGCCCGAAGAGTAGGGACCACGGTGGTACGCGTCGAGTGGATCCCGCTGCTGGCGCACCACAGTGCCCAGCGGGGTGGGCAGTGTGACCCGATGCGGTAGGTCCTTGGGACGGTCGCGCGCCTCGGCCTGCCTTTGGCCGCCTTGCCCTCGGCGGTGGTGCTTCCGGGCCGGGGAATCCTCTGATGACCGGGCCGCCTGCGCCGTGTCGCAGGCGGCCCGGTCGCTCGCCCGCCGGTGTGGTCAGGCGGGTGGTGTACGGGCGGTGAGGATGATGGCGTGCGGGGTGGTGAGGTAGCCCGCCAGGGCGGTGTGGTCGGCGCCGGGTCCGGCGGTGGGGACGGTCCAGGCGGGGTCGGTGAAGCCGGCCGTGTGCAGGGCTGCCTCGTGGGTGGCGCGGCTCCAGTAGTGGGCCGTGACGTCGAAGACGAGGTCGCCGATCCAGGTGCGCAGGGCGATGACGTCGCCGTCCCGGGGGTCGGTGACCGGAATCTGGTCCGGGTCGCCGGGGCGGTGGGCCGTGAGGTCGAAGCCGTGGGGGCGGTAGTAGCCGGGCGTAGTGGCGAAGTCGGGGTTGAGTGCGGCGGCGACGAGTCGTCCGCCGTGCCGGGACAGGGCCGTACGGGCGGTGCGGCACATCGCGGTGAGCACCTGCGGTGTCGGAGCGTAGGGCAGGACGTAGACGGCGAGCACGGTGTCGTAGTCGCGGCCGGGCGGTTCGGTGGTGCCGGCGTCCTGCAGGTGGTAGTCGATGCCGAGCGGGTCCTCGGCCTCCCGGCGGCGGGCCAGGGCGATCATGCCGGGTGAGGCATCGGTGCCGGTGACCTTCGCGCCGGCCTTGGCGAGCAGCCGGCTGTGCAGGCCCGGACCGCAGCCGAGGTCCAGCACGCGCCGGCCCTCCAGGTTCCCGAGGGCATTGAGCAGGGAGGGGATTTCGATGTCGCGGCGGAAGGCGAGCTCGTCGGCGCTGCGGTCGTACGCTTCGGCGAGGTCGTCGAAGGAGTCGGGCAGGCCGTTCACGTGTGTGTTCCTTCGCTCCAGGTGACGGGCAGGGCGACGGGGCGGACGAACATGATGTCGTTGCGCCACGGGATGTCCTGGTCGGCGACGGCGAGCCGGAGACTGGGGTGCCGTTCGAAGAGGGCGCGCAGGGCGGTGGCCAGGTAGAGCCGTGCCAGCTGGGCGCCGAGGCAGTAGTGGGGGCCGGCGCCGAAGGTGGCGGTGGCGTCCTCGCGGCGGCGTACGTTGAACTTCTCCGGGTTGTTCACGTGCCGGGGGTCCCAGGTGGCGGCCTGCATGGAGGCGACGACGGCGTCCCCGGCGGCGATGGTCACACCGTGCAGCTCGACGTCCTCGCGTGCGACGACCGGGAAGCCCAGCACGCCGTTGTGGAAGTACCGCAGTACCTCCTCGGCCGCACTGGGCCACAGGCCGGGGTCGTCCAGCACGGGCCGCAGCTGTGACGGGTTGAGCATGAGAATCATGGCGCCGGTGGTGGTGGGCGCGATGATGCCGTCGGAGCCGGTGAAGAAGAGCAAGAAGGCGGTACCGAACATCTCCTCCTCGCTGATGGCGCCGTCGGCGGCGGCGCGCAGCAGGGCGCCGATCGGGTCGTCGCGCTCCGGGAGCCGGCGGCGGGCGGCGATCACGCGGGCGGTGAATGCCTTGATCTCCTCCGTCTCCGTCGCCGTCTCTTCCGGCCCGGCGGTGATGCTGGAGGCGGAGGGGAAGACCCGGCTGTGGTCCTCCCACAACTCTTCCGGCACGCCCAGGATCTCGCGCATGACCCGCATCTGGAGCAGCGAGGTGTAGCCGGCGACCAGATCGCAGGGGTTGGGGCCGTCGTCCATGGCGTCCAGCAGGTCGGCCGCGTGCGATCTGACGAGGGTCTCGTACCGGCCGACGGCGCGCCGGGTGAAGAATCCGGACACCACCGACTTGACCCGGGTGTGGTCGGGCGGGTCGAGACTGAACAGGCCCCGGCTGACGGTGGTGATGTCCTGGCCGGCGATCCGGGGCGTGGCCGGGTCGTCGAGTTTCCGGCTGAAGCGCGGGTCCGCGAAGATGCGGGCGATGTCGTCCTTGCGGGTCAGCATCCACATCCGGGCGCCGCTGGGCATGGCGACGGGACACACCGGTTCGTTCGCCTGGGCCCATCGGATCAACGGTGGCAGCTGACCGTTGTCGCCGAGCGGGAAGGGATAACTCAGTGGCAGCGCGGGCTCTTGGAGCGGCGTGGGAATCGTGTCGGTCATCGTTCGGCTCCGATCGGTTCCACGATGGCGTATCCCTGGCCGGTGCTGGGGCGCAGGGTATGGGCGGTGCCGGTGAGGAAGGGGCGCAGCAGTTCCATCTCCCGGTGGTACAGGAAGAGGGAGGAGGGCACACCGAAGATCACCGGCGAGTGCAGGGTGAGCGGTAGCTCCGCGAGCGGATAGCTGACCGCCCTGTCCAGAGCCGCCTCGCTGGGATCGACGCAGCCGGCGTGGGCCAGGGCGGCGCGGGCGGTCTCCCGGCAGGCGGCACGCACCGCGGGGTCGTGACGGTACGCCCGGTGCACCTCGGCCAGCCGGCTGGCGTACGGCGCGTTGGACAGTAGCCGGGTCCAGGCGTGGACATGGCCTGCGGGGTCGGAGACCCCGGCATGTCGTAAGGCGCGTTCAGCGGGGTTGCGGAGCTGGTTGACAGAGCGTTTCGCGCGTTTGACCGCCGAGTCCGGAGAACGGCCGGCCGCCACCAGCGTATGGGCGGCCTCGTAGCCCGGAATCATGATGTCCACCTGCGGGAAGCGGGAACACGCCCAGCCGACCAGTTCCTCTATGTAGGCCGTCTTGTACCGGCCGTTCCAGGGACTGATCCCCAGCAGTACATGTGCTGGGCACTCGGTGAAGAAGGCTCCGCCGCTCTCGATGGGACGTAAGCGGAATCGGTGCATGGCAAACTCCTCGTTCGCCAGACGATGAGGGATGGCGCCGGAAGCAGGGAGGGGCGAGTGCCGCCGGGTGGCAGGTGCCGATGCTTCGTGCGGCGCCGCGTACCGAAGACACCCGGCAGTGCATCATCGGCTCCTGATCGACCCGCCGAGCCGATCCCCGTCGACGGGGATCGGCTCAATCCCACCCCCGCGCTGCACGCCCGGAGGCTGCATGGCACGTAGCAGGGGCGCGGGTCCTTGAGATCCAGGGCACCGGGCCGACAGAGGCGATGGAGGTCCGGGACTCCGAGGACGTCCATGCCGGCTCCTAGGCGGCTTCTCGCCCTGAAAGCAGGGTCCTTCGGGGCACCGGACCAACATGGCAGTCACGCACAGCAGGTGCCACTGTGCGTACCCGGGCATACAGTGCACCTGAAGCACACGGGGTGCGAAACACAGGCCGGCACCGTGCGCCGCGCAGTTCCACGGACCGCACGGCGGCGTTAGGCCTTGTCCGCGGTCACCTGAGCGGGGCGGCAGCGTGGCCGGCCCGGGCCGGAGTAGGGGACACGGATCCGTTCCAGCAGGGTCTGTGCGCAGACGTTGTCGTGGCGTTGGCCTGGTGTCACGAGCACGGCGAGAGGCCGGGCCTCGCCGTCGCAGGCGAGGTGGATCTTCGTGGCCGGTCCTCCTCGTGATCGGCCGAGGGCGTGATCGTCCGGTTCGTCCGGCCGGTGCCCCCCTTTTCGGCCGGTGGCGGCGGCGTGCTGGTGAGCCCGGACGATGGTGGAGCCGATCTGCACCAGCCAAGTCGATGCCACCCGCGGCGTCCGCCCGGGCCTGGATCTGCTGGAGAGCGCGGGTGAACACGCCGTCGAGGGCGTAACGGCGGAAGCGGGTGCAGACCGTCTGCCAGGGCCCGTGGCGTTCCGGCAGGTCACGCCACGAGATCCCAGTACGGATCTTGTAAACCATCCCGTTGATCACCCGCCGGTCCTCCACCCGCGGTCGGCCCGTGGCGGCGCGAGGTATCAGTGGAGCGAGTAACCCCCAATCCCGGCCGGTGAGTTCATGACGACGCATCATCCCACCATGATCCCCCACCCGATGATCTTCGAAGACGGACCCAAGTTGGGGTGGATGAGGGATGCCCCGGCTGATGCGGTGGGCCATATCTGGAGTGAACGGGCGTGTGGTGATGCCCGGCCCCGTGGCTGTGTCGAGGTGGTCGGGCAGACAGCGGCGCGGCTCGGCGAAGGATTCCGGGTCCTGGTGGGTGCGTTGCTGGTGGCGGCGGTTGTGGGCGGCGGCACGGCTTGGGGTATCACTCGGTGCGCACCGGGGTTGCGCTGGTCTGTCACTGCCGGTTCCTGCTGCTGTCGTGCTGCGACGGTTTCCTTGAACTCAGCTTGCCGGTGCTGGTGATCGGCATGCCGCTGTGGGTGGCGCAGCGGTCCGTGGTGCCGACGGCGATCGCGCCGTTGTCAGTCGCGGTCGACACCGTGATCGTGATCGTGCTCTGGGTGTCGCTGAGTGGGGGTGCCAAGACGGTGCCCGCGGCTGCGGCGCTCATGCTGGCCTCGGTGGTGCTGCATACCCTCGGCTACGGAGGGCATGGTGGGGGTGTTGCTGGTTGCGGGCGGTGTGGTGGCCGTGGGGGCGGTCGGCTGGACGGTGTTGGGCGCGCACGCGGTGTCGGTGCGCGCTGCCCGGATCACAGGGCCAGCGCGCCTCGACCTGGGGCCGGGCGCCGCCGTGCCCCGTCCCCGAACCCCGGCGGAGGCCGCCGACCGGTCGAGCACGGAGATGCGATGAAGGACTTCGCCGACCTCACCGACCCCCAGATGAACGAAGTCGCGCGGCGGGCACCGGGGACGGTCACGGTGGGCACGCACATCGCCAGGCACCCCCCAGGACTGCCGACCAGTCGGCGGCGGACTCGGCACCCGGGACGGTGCGGGATGATTCCCGGCGCTGGGTCCGGGTGTATCTGTCCGGCCTCACTGCCCGGGTCATTTGGCCTGTCTCACATGTCTTCGAGACCGTCGGCAACGGTGGAGGTCGGGGTGTGGAGGATGGCGTCGAACGCCTCGAGGATGGGGGTGTGAAGGTAGGCGCTTTGGATCCGGATGCGGTCGGGTCCCGGGGCAGGGTCGGCGTTTCCGTGGGCCGGCTGCGGGCGTGCCTGGTGGAGATCGGCGATGCTGAGCCCGAGTTCGGCGTCGGCGAATGCAGCCTCGATGCTCCCCGGCTCGGCCGGTTCCAGCGGGGTGGCGTCGATGGTGAAGCCGAAGGGTGTGTTCTCGTCGCGGGGCATGTCCGCGGTATGCCCGGTGGTGCTCGCCAGGCCGAGGGCGAAGTAGTCATCGCCGAGCGCGCGGTGCAGGTGCTGTCCCATGGGGAGCCCCGTGAGGTGGCCGTGGAAGGACACCGGTGTCTTCTGGATGTGGGCGTTGTGAGCCGCCAGCACGACGCGGGTCCCGGGCGCGAAGCGTTCCAGGTGCCACAGGACCGACTCGGCCATGTAGACGTCGCGAGCCGAGGTGTCGGCGGTCAGCCCTTTGCCGGCGAAGAGGTCGGCCATGGCGCGGAAGGTGTAGTCGGCGTGGCAGGCGCCTTCGAGTCGGCGCACGGCGATGTCGTAGCTGTGCTGGTCGCCGCGGGAGACATACAGCGGTTCGACGGAGCGGAACCGGATGAGCAGACGTGTCAGAGTCGCGCTGAGGACGTCCTGTTCGGCGGTGGCCAGGCGTCCCCACGCGGGGGCGGCGACGGCCGCGGAGCCACCGGCGAACGATTCGGCGATCCGTATCGCCTCTTGGATGACCGGCAGGGTTTCGGGATCGATCCGGCGCAGGTAGTCGGCGACCGGGGCGAGGGCGGGAAGCAAGGACCCACCGGCCGCCGGGATGTCGATGCCTGCGAAGCGCACCGGTGTTGAGGTGGTCCGGTTGTGCCGGCGCATCCAGCGCAGCGGCTCGTCGACTCCCACGGGGATCGTCCCGGCGAGGTGCGCCGACAGGTCGTCGTCCGTCCCCTCACCCTGGGCCCACGCGTCCAGGGGGAAGCCCTCGCTGAAGCCGTATTCGAAGGCCAGGACGGTGAATCCGCAGCGCTCGGCGAGGAACCGCAGGATGCGCTCGCGCATGGATGCGAACTCGACAATGAAGTGGGAACTTTCGCCGATCGCGACGACACGTGCGTCGCCGATGATGGCGCGCAGCGGCTCCAGATCGTCGAGGGGTGCCTCGGGGTCGAGGTGGTCGAGGGGGACGGCGTGGGCGCGAAGCCAGTGGGCGAACAGTGTGAGGTGGGGCGAAGCAGGCATGCTGACAGCTCGATTCTCGGTGCTGGAGTGGTGGATCGTGGGCAGGGGAGCGGGGCGCCGCGCAGGTCGCCCCGGGCCCGGGTTCGTTCAACGGTCCTTGGTGCTGGGGGGTGCCGGGTCCGGACGTTGCGTTTCCACGTGCCCGGGTGCCGCGTTCTCCAGGCCGTCGACGCTGCCGGACATGATCGTGCGGATCTGTTCGGTGATGTGCTGGAGCGGCCAGTCCCACCAGGCCAGGGCGAGGAGGCGGTTGATGTCGGCGTCGCTGTAGCGGCGACGGATGAGGCGGGCGGGGTTGCCGCCGACGATGCCGTAGTCGGGGACGTCGTCGACGACGACGGAGCCGGACGCGATGATCGCTCCGTGGCCGATGCGGACGCCGGGCATCACCATGGACCGATGGCCGAACCAGACGTCATGGCCCACCACGGTGTCGCCTCGTCCGGGCAGGCCGGTGATGAGGTCGAAGTGCTCGGACCAGGAACCGCCCATGATCGGGAAGGGGAACGTGGAGGGGCCGTCCATGCGGTGGTTGGCACCGTTCATGATGAACCGCACGCCCTCGCCCAGCGCGCAGAACTTCCCGATGACCAGTTTTTCCGGCCCGTAGTGGTACAGCACGTTACGGGTCTCGAAGGTGGTCGGGGCATCGGGGTCGTCGTAGTAGGAGAAGTCTCCCACCTCGATCAGAGGTGAGGTGATCAGCGGTTTCAGCAGTACCACCCGCGGCTGTCCGGGCATCGGGTGCACCACGGTCGGGTCGGCGGGAACAGGCGGCATCACGGATTTCATCCTTCCTGAGCGATGTCTGTGGGTGTCTGCGGGGCCCGAGGGCCTCAGTGCGTGGTGGCGGACGTGTCAGTTCCCCTGCAGGGCCAGCTGGGCGCCCGGCCAGTGCCGACGCAGTCGGCGGTCATGGCTGACGATGACGAGGGTGCCGCTGTACCCGCTCAGAGCGGTTTCCAGCTCCTCGGCGAGGGCGGGCGAGAGGTGGTTGGTGGGTTCGTCGAGCAACAGGACGTCCGATGGCGCACTGAGCAATCGCGCCAGGGCCAGACGCTGCAACTGCCCGGTGGACAGCCGGCCGACGGGCACCTCTAGCTGGTCGCGGTCGAACAGGCCGAGGGACAGCAGCTGTTCGGCGTGTACGGCGGCCTCTCCTGTCCGGCCACGGGCAAAGGCGGCCAGCATGGTCTCGGCCGGTTGCCCGGGGCGCGGTTCTTGGGGAAGGTAGCCGACCCTGCCGCGGCAGGTGACGCTTCCGCTGTCGGGAGTGACGTCCCCGGCCAGGACGCGCAGCAGGGTGCTCTTGCCTGCTCCGTTCGGCCCCGTGATCAGCAGGCGCTCGCCCGCCGCGACGGACAGGCAGGTGCGGGCAAGCCGATTCGTGACGGCGATGTCGGCGGCGTCGAGTACGACGCCCTGCAGGCGGCGGGTCCGCAGTACGGGGGTGAAGCGCAGTGGCTCCGGCGGGGGCGGGACCGGGTCGGCAAGGAGGCGGCGCAGCCGTTCCTCGGCGTTGCGCACCCGGCTGGCCAGCGATTGCTGCACGCGGCCGCCCGCCCGGTCGTAGGCCAACTTGTTGCCGTCCTTCATCGGACGGCCCGGGGCCACCTGACGGGCGGTGGTCGCGGCTGCCTCGCGGAGCCGGTCGATGTCGGCCCGCCACTGGTCGTGCGCCTGAGCCCAGCGCTGCCGGGCAGCCGTCTTCTCGGCGAGGTAACCGCTGTAGCCGTTGCCGTACCGCACAGCGCGACGCGTGTCGCCGTCCACCTCCAACAGGCTGGTCGCAACCCGTTCGAGGAAAACCCGGTCGTGGGAGACTGTCACGGTGGTGCCCCGCCGGGCGCGCAGGTGCTCTTCCAGCCAGCTCAGGGCACCGTCGTCGAGATGGTTGGTCGGCTCGTCCAGCAGCAGCACCTCCGGCGCCGCCGCCAGGCAGGCCGCCAGTCGTAGCCTGACCCGCTCTCCACCGGACAAGCTGCCCACGGTACGTTCACGGCCCACCAGCCCCAGGCCCAGTCCGTGCAGGGCACGCTCCACGCGGGCGTCGGCGTCGTAGCCGCCGCGCAGCTCGAAGACCGTGAGGAGTTCGCCGTATTCGGCCATGCCGGACTCGTCACCGTCGGCCATCGCGGTCTCCAGGCGGCGCATCCGCTGCTCGACCGCACGCAGATCGCCCAGCCCCCGGTCGATGACCTGCTGGACCGTCGCCCGCGCCGTCAGTTGCTCGTCCTGGGCGAGATAGCCGACCCCTCCGGTGGCCTGGACGACGACCTCGCCCTGATCGGGCCGTTCACGCCCGGCGAGCAGGCGCAGCAAGGTGGTCTTGCCCGATCCGTTCTCCCCGATGATCCCGGTACGCTCGCCCGCGACGAGCGAGCAGGTCACCGAGTCAAGAACGATCCTGCCGTTGAAGGACTTGCTGACGGCGAGTGCAGTGATCTGTGTGGGCATGCAGAGACTCCGAAGCATTCGGGAACGAGGTGGCCGTCGAAGGTTGCGTGGCCGGACGAACGCTTCGGAAGAGCATCGATCACTCCACTAGTGCGACAACTGATGCTTTAAGATCCTGCCATAGCGATGGCGCCCCGAGCAAAGGTATTCAGCGATGACTCCCGCAGACCCAGGACCGGAAGGCACCCCGCCGCCGACCCGCCGCCGGCCCGGGGGCCGCACCGCCCGTGTGCGTCAGCAGGTGCTCGACGCTGTCGTCGCCGAGCTCGGCGAACACGGCTTTGACGGGCTCACCACCGAAGCCGTCGCCGCCCGCGCCGGCGTGCACCGCACAACGGTGTACCGGCGCTGGGGGGACGTCGGCGGCCTGCTCGCCGACGTTCTCGACGCGGCGTCCGTCGACGACTGGCAGCCACCGGACACCGGCTCACTGGAAAGCGACCTGGCAGCACTGAACCAGGAGATCCACGCAGCCCTGACCGCACAGCCACCGATCATGACAGCACTTATCGCCGCCTCGTTCCGCTCCGAAAAAGCCGCCGAGGCCCAACAGCGGCTCTGGGAGGACCGGTACGCCCGCTGCGAAATCATCGTCAGCCGGGCTGTCGGGCACGGCGAACTACCACCGCGCACCGAAGCCCGGCGACTGCTCATCGCGGCCACGGCACCGCTGTACCACCAACTGGTGCTCCTCCGCACGACCCCCGACCCGCAACTGCCCGGCCACGCAGCCAGAACCGCTGCCCTCGCCGCAGCCGCCGGCGCCTTCGCCGAGCCCCCGTCAGTGCGCGATAGCTGAGCGAGACTTCACCAGCTCCGCACTGCTTGCAGCGGTTCGTCTCATAGGGGGTTGCTCGTGAAACACCCGGCCGCCCGACGGGCCACCTGCGGCGATCCCTGCTTCGGGCAGGCGGCGGGTCTTCTCCCACGAGGCGCCATCGGCGAGCTGCAGGGTCAGGGTGAGGTCCCGGGCGGCCTGGCCACGCCCGCGCAGCAGGCGGCCGAGATCGACGACGAGGGCGAGGAGAGCGGCGCGGACTGCGGCGCCGTCGAGGGTGCGCCGGACGCTCACGGCGGCGGGCAGGGCGCGGGGGAGGACGAGGCGGGGGCGGTGCCACGGGCGCGGTCGGTGGCCAGGCCTCCGGCCCTGCCGCCGAGCAGGCGCTGCACGGCGGCGGGGCCGGCGGCGAGCAGGCCGACGGTGCGGATGCCGTAGTAGGGCAAGGCTGCGGCCTGGCGCGGGCCGATCCCGTGCAAGGCCTCCACCGGAAGGGACGCGAGCCAGGCGCCGGCCTGGTCGAGGATGACAGCGAGGACGCCGCCGGGCAGCGGGATCCGGGCGGAAGCGGTGGCCGCCACCGCGCGCTGGTCGCCGAGACGTGCGGCGAGGTCCTGGACCGGGTCGGACGCGCGACGGGAGCGGGGCCGCTGTGCCACGACGGACGGCACGCCCGGGCCGCCGCGGATCTTGCCGTCTACGTACGCCAGCACCACGCCGAACGAGATCTGGCGGCGCTCGGGCAACGGGTGGCCCGCGGCGACCGGGACGGAGCGGGCCGATGACCGCCGAACGATACGCCGAGCCAGGCCCGTACGCCGATCCGATCCAGGCCCCGGGCACCGACGAGTCGCGCTGGCCGGCCTGGGACGGCTGGCTCCGCATGCCTTCGTACCCCCTGCCCGCAGCGGGGCGGGTCGTCGTGGCGGCGGCCCACCCCGACGACGAGGTACTGGGAGCGGGTGGCGCCCTCGCGCTGCTGGCGGCGGCGGAAGTCATGGTGACCGTGGTGTCGGTCACGGACGGGGAGGGCTCTCACCCGGGCAGCGTCCGCATCCCACCGGAGCAGCTCGCCGAGGTGCGTGCCCGCGAGCTGCGCGACGCCCTGGACGCTCTCGGCGCGCACGACGCCGAGATCGTCCGGCTGCGGCTGCCCGACACCGGCGTGGCGGACCATGAGGAGCGGCTCACCCGTGAGTTGGCACGGCTGCTGGACGGGGCCGCGCTGTGCCTGGCGCCGTGGACCGGTGACGTGCACGGCGACCACGAGGCGATGGGACGCGCGGCGCTGGCCGCCGCCCGTACGGCTTCCGTGCCGTGCCGGCTGTACCCGGTGTGGCTGTGGCACTGGGCCGAACCCGGCGACCCCCGTGTGCCCTGGGAGACGGCCTCACGGATCGTGCTGCCGCCCGCGGTACGGGCCCGCAAACGCGCCGCGCTGGCCCGTTTCACCAGCCAGATCCGGCCTCTCGGCCCCGGTCCGCAGGACGCCGCCGTACTGCCCCCCGAGCAACTGGCCCACCACCTGCGCGGCTGGGAGGTGGTGTTCGGATGAGTCGCCCGCCTGCCCCCGGCACATACTTCGACGACATGTACCGCGGCGCGGAGGATCCGTGGAGCCTGGCCGAGCGCTGGTACGAGCACCGCAAGTACGACCTGACCGTCGCCGCCCTGCCCCGGCTCCGCTACCGCCGTGCCTTCGAGCCCGGCTGCTCGATCGGTGAACTCACCCGCCGGCTGGCCGGCCGCTGTGACGCCGTGCTCGCCTGCGACCGGGTCGGCTCGGCGGTCGACACGGCCCGCCGCCGCACCCGGGACCTCCCCCACGTAGAGGTCCGGCGGATGCTGCTGCCCGACGAATGGCCGGCCGGATCCTTCGACCTGATCGTCCTGTCCGAGCTGCTCTACTACCTCGACGACGCCACGTTCGACCGGTTCGTGGAGCGGACCCTGGCGTCACTCGAGCCGGGCGGCACCCTCGTCACGGTGCACTGGGACCATCCGGTGCCCGAGCACCTGACCACCGGCAGCGGCGTCGCGGACCTCCTCGCCGCACGGGCGGGACTCGACCTGCTGGCCGATCACCGCGAGGAGGACTTCGTGCTCCAAGTGCACCGCACATCCGGGCCGGACGGCCGCCGAGCGCCTTCGTTCGCGGCCGAAGAGGGCTTGGTATGACCACACACATGGCCGTCGTCATCCCGGCCCACGACAAGGAGGCACTGCTGCCGCGGGCGCTCACGGCGCTCGCGGTGGCGGCCCGCCACCCCGGCTTCACCGACGTCAGGGTCGAGACCATCGTGGTGGCCGACACCTGCCGTGACCGGACGGCGGCGCTGGCCCGCGCGGCCGGTGCCCGGGTCGTCACCACCGACTGCCGCAACCCCGGGGCGGCCCGGCACGCAGGGGTGCGCCACGCTCTGGCCCGATGGGCGCGAAGCCCGGCCGACACGTGGATCGCCACCACGGACGCCGACAGTGCCGTCCCGCCCAACTGGCTGGCCCACCAGCTGGACCGTGCCCGCCAGGGCTGGCAGGCCGTCGTCGGCACCGTGGTCCTGCCGTCCTCCTCATCCCTGGCCGCACCGCACCGCGCCCGCTACGAGGCGACGCGACCGGCGGGCGGCGCGGCCTGGCACCATCCCCACGTACACGGCGCCAACCTCGCTGTCGCCGCGGACGCGTACCTGGATGTGGGCGGTTTCCCTCCGCTGGCCACCGGCGAGGACCGCGCGTTGGTGGACGCACTGGAACGCCGAGGACACCGTGTCCTGCGCACCGCACACGCGCCGGTCCTCACCTCACCTCGACTGAACGCCCGTGCGCGCGGGGGCTTCGGGGACTACCTGTCCGCGATGCCGCATCCCGCGGTGACCTGAAATCTGGGAGTTCTGGCCTCCAACTGCGTGCTGCGGTCCGGCGGGCGCCAGGACAGAGCAAGGGCGTGCACTCGGGCAGCGGCAAAGTGCTCCGGTACAGGCGCAGCGAGCATCAGGCGCGCCTCGATGACATGGCAGTGAAGCCATGTCCGAGAACGGCGGCGGCCTCGTCTCCTGAGCCGGTCTCCTGTGACTGCACGGTCCGGGGTGCAGCGCTGGCTGTCGCATTCACGGCGTACATGCCGGCGTGGCCTATCGGACGGTGGTCGTCGAAGACGGTCTCTGAGTGATCCAGCTGTCCCGCGGGGGCGCCGCATCGGGCCGTTCGGTGGCTCGTGGAAGGGCCGCCACCGGTTCGTCGTCCAGGTGGACCCGTCCCCCGCCCTCGCGAACGCGGTGACGTCGGGCAGGCTGGACAACCAGGCCCCGGCGCCGGCGCCCATGGCGTAGGCGGCCGCCGCCAGCGGGGGCGCCCCGCCGCCGTGCTCCGGCCCAGGGCCCGGGCGGCGGTGCTCAGCACCCGCCCGGGCTCACCGGGGGCGACGAAGAGGGCGTACGCCACGGCGAGCAGCAGCTCCCGCGCCGGCGGGGCGGCCCGCCGGTCGCCGTGGATCCGGTGCACGGCGGCGTGCGGGGCCTGCCCGGTCATCGGGTCGGTGAAGCCGAGGTGGATGTCGGCGCCCTTCACGCCTGACCCTCCTCGTTGCTGACCGGGGACCTGTGGACCGTTCACCAGGCAAGTCACTTGTCGAGAAGCCAGTTGTCGGTTCTCGAAAGCGCTGTCCGGTCAGCACGAAGTGCCGACCGAACGCATGCAGACCGGCGGCAGTGCTGTTCAGCCGGGACCGGACGTGGACGGGAACGCGGTTCGGGTACGGAGTTGGTGGGTGATGGCGTCGCCAAGGGCAGGGTCGAGGGGACCGGCGTGGTCGACACCGAGTTGGGCAGCCAGGTCTGTGGTGTGGAGGCGGGCGGCGGCCTCCAGGAGCTGAGCGTAGGTGTCGGTGGCGCTGCGGACGCGGTGCCTGGCGGTCAGGGCGAGGGCGGCGGTGAGGGGGAGCGCGGGCCACCACCATGCGGTCAGCGGGGCGTACAGCAGGGCCCAGCCGCCCAGGGTGGCGGCGCGGGTGAGAGCCTGTTCGGCGGTGGTGATCTCAGCGCGGGTGGTCTCGGGCAGAGTGAGCCACAGGTGCGGCCACAGGAGTGGCAGGTCCAGATGGTGGTCACGCTCCAGGCGTACGGTGACAGCGTGGATGCGGTCTCCGCTCCAGGTCGGCCGGTCCGGCTCCTCCACGGCGATGCGTTGCAACGCGTTGTGCGCCATGCGGCGCGAAGCGGGATCGGCCCGGCGCCCGTTGAGCGCCAAGGCGCCTGCGTCGGTGTCCAGTTGCTGCCGGTAGCGGTGCGCCGCGGCGGTCCAGCGGGCGCGGCGGCGGACGACACGGATATGCGCCCACTGCCGCAGCAGGCGTGGCCACATGTGCCAGTCGGCGGCCAAGGCCATGCGCTGGACCAGCGTCCCCAGGCCCTGGGCCGCCAGCCCCGCCATCGCGGCCGCGGCGAGGACCGCGCCGAGCAGCATGACCTGGCCGCCGGCGGTGGCCGCGGCGGGGGTCTTTACCCAGTCAGTGATCCGGCCAGTGAGGCGACAGACGTCCAGGGCGTGGGCCTGGCCAAGGGTGCGGGCAGCCGTGGAGATGGCTAGGAAGAGTGCTCCGGGCAGGACCAGCAAGGTCAGCCAACGCTCGGCGAGTTTCTGCCCGAGGGCGCTGAAGAACCCGCCCACCGCTACAGGTGCTCCCTTCGCAGCGGCCGGCTGCTGATCGGGCAGCGCAACGCGTCAGCGCCGTCGGGCCACTCGAAGCGCGAGCACTGGTCCGTCGGGCATAGCAGTACCCGCTCGTCCGGCATGGTGGGGGTCACCCCATGTGGGGTGAGGCCACGGGTATGGCCGTAGATGCCCACGGCGTCACCAGCGGCGAGCAGGGCCTCGTGAAGCGCGTCCAGCGGTGCGGTGATCTCCTCCCCGTCACGTAGCGCCGACAGCAGACGTTCCAGCGGGGCCGCGCCATCAGGACCGTACGTCACCAAGTCCGCGCGGATGCGCTCCGTCTGTCGGCACACATAAGCGACATCCTTGCGCGACTCCACGTCTCGTCTGCCCGGCTGACCCGCCACACGCCCCCCATTCCTCGCCGACATGCCGTATGGGCGCATACGGAGCGCAGAGTACGGCACGGCCCGCTCGGTCCGACGCGACCATACTGTCCCGAACGCGACGCCGCAGACCAACGGAGCTTCTACTCTGGCTGGTTGGCAATACTGCCGTCACGGGGAGAAGGACCATGAACGAACGTGACATGCTGCTGGAAGCGGTCCGGGCCCGCCTGGCACGGGTGGCTGCCACCCGGGACTGGGCCGCGGTACTGGAGCCGGCTGCGCTCGCCGAGGCACAGCATCTGACACGGCGCGTCGGCACACCCATGGCCGATCTGGAAGCCGAGCACACCCTGGGCTGGCTGTACTTCTACCGTGCCCGGGCTCAGGCACCCGAGTCCGACTGGGAGGACGCGCTCGCCTTCTTCACCGGATGCTTCATCGCGGGGATCGACCCCCTGCCGCGCTCACTGCTGCCTTCCCTCGCCGACCGGGCCGCCCCCGGTGCGACGAACCTGCTCCGGCGTGCGTCCGAAACCGAGGACCCAGAGCTTCTGAGATGGGCGGTGGACCTGTGGAGGCGCATCGCGAACAGTGTCCCGGACGACCACCCGAATCACATCGTCGCCCTGAACAACCTCGGTAACGGCCTGGAGATGCTCAGCGAGCGTACCGGGAGTCCAGCAGACCTGGACGAGGTCGTGGAGGTGGCCCGGACCGCCGTCCGGATCACCCCAAGTGACCACCCCGACCGGGTAGCCCCTCTGACCCTCCTTGCCAACGCGCTGCTGCGCCGGTTCGAGTGTGCGGAGAGCTCGGCAGACCTCGATGACGCCGTAGAGGTTGGCCGGGCCGCTGTCCAGGCTGCCGGCGACAACCATCCTGACCGTGTGTCTCCACTGACCAACCTCGCCAACATCCTGCTGCGCCGGTCCAGGTACCAGAAGGTCCCCGGAGACGTGGACGAGGCCGTGGAGGTGGCCCGGGCCGCCCTCCACGCCGCCAGTGACGACCACCCTGACCGCGCCGTCTTCCTGACCAACCTCGCCAACACCATGAGGTTCCGGTTCGCGCGTTCGGGGAATCTGGCGGACCTGGACGAGGCCGTAGAGCTGGGCCGGGCCGGCGTCGAGGCGACTCTCGACCAGCACCCCGGCCGCGCGGCTTCCCAGGCGGACCTTGGCAGCAGCCTGGTCATGCGGTTCGAACACACTGGGGATCTCGGTGATCTGGACAGGGCGTTGGAGGCGGGACGCGCGGCCGTCCGGGCCACTCCGGAAGGCCATCCCCGGCGGGCACGCCAACTGAGCAGCCTCAGCGGCCTTCTTCAAAGTCGGTTCGGGCGTTCCGAGAATCCGACGGACTTGGACGAGGCCGTGGAGGCGGCCCGGGCCGCTGTAGCGGCCGCCCCCGACAGCCACCCCGACCGCCCGGCTTCACTGTCGGAACTCGGCAGCGCCCTTTGGGCGCGCTCGAAGGCCACCGGGGGGCCCGGTGATCTGGACGGGGCAGCGGACGCCTTCAGGACTGCACTGCGGGCTGCCCCGGAGGCCCACCCCGCACGGGCGGTTGTGTTGTCCAACCTCAGCGGCGTGCTGGCGGCCCGGGCCCTTCGTATGAGGGACGTCAGCGAGCTGGAAGAGGCCGTGAAGGTGGGTCGCGCCGCAGTCCGGGCCAGTTCCGAGGAGGGTCCGGACCACGCCTCAGCCCTATTCAACCTGGGCATCAACCTCATGAGCTGGGAGCTGTGCGGTGGGGACCGAAGTGCTCGGGGTGAAGCGCGGGTGGTGCTGGAGCAGGCCGTCGACGCGTCGACGGCAGCACCGTGGTTGCGTGTCGTCGCGGCGCGTATGGCGGCCGGCCTGGTGGCCTCCTCCGATCCCGGCCGTGCCGCCGCTCTCCTGGAACGGGCCGTGCTGCTCTTGCCGCAGGTGGTCCCGCGGCGACTGCTGCGCGGTGACCAGCAGTACGCTCTCGCCCGCAACGCCGCTGGCCTCGCCGCCGACGCGGCGGCCCTGGCGCTGGCCGACGGCACAGGCGACGCGCGGGAACGGGCCGTCCGGGCCTTGCGTCTGGCGGAGGCCGGACGCGCGGTGCTGCTGTCCCAGGCGCTGGAGATTCGTGGTGACATGGCGGATCTGTACAGGCAGCATCCTCATCTGGCCGGTCACCTGACCGAGCTTCGCGAGCGGCTTGACCGGGACGGCACAACGGGGGTCGTCATGGATGACGCCGACCGGATCGCGGTTATGGGACACACGCGCCACCGGCTGGTGGCGGAGCTGGAAGAGCTGCTGGGGCGTATCCGGTCCTGTGAGGGGTTCGCCGACTTCGGCCTGCCACCGAGTCCCGAAGCTCTCCTGGCAGAATCCGAACACGGCCCTGTGGTGACGTTCAACGTCAGCGTGTTCCGCAGCGACGCCATCCTGCTCACCCGCGCCGGCATCTCCTCCTGTCCGCTGCCCCGGCTCACTCAGGACGCCGTGCGAGACCGGGTCGACGCCTTCTATCGGGCGCTGACCGAGGCAACCTCGCCCGACGGCGACCGTATCGCCGCGCAGCGGACGCTGCGCGAGATCCTGGAATGGCTCTGGGAAGCCGCCGTCGAGCCGGTTCTCTCCGCCTTGGAGGATGCGGGTGAGGCGCTCCTCCCAGACCAGGACGGCCCATCAATGCCGCGAGTGTGGTGGACACCGGGCGGACTCCTCGGGCTGCTGCCGCTACATGCCGCGGGTTTCCACACCGACCCCGGATCGGACCGACACCGCCGCACCGTCCTGGACCGGGCGATCTCGTCCTACACTCCCACCGTTCGAGCCTTGCGCCATGCTCGTGGCCGCCGGCCTCGGCCCACCGGCCAGTCCCTGATCGTCGCGATGCCGACCACTCCCGGTCACAGCCCACTGCGGCACGTCGCGGAGGAGGCTCGCCGGATCAGGGCTCTCCTCCACTGCCCGGTGCAGCTCACCGAACCCGCCACGAACCCGGAAGGAGCCCCGCGCCCCGGGAGCGTCGGCACCCCGACAACGGCCGCTGTCCTCGCCCGTCTTCCCCAGTGCGCCATCGCCCATTTCGCCTGCCACGGCGCCAGTGACCGCACGGACCCTTCCCGGAGCCGGCTGCTCCTGCACGACCATGCGACGACACCATTGACCGTTTCCGAGCTCGCCCAAGTCGACCTCGCCCACGCGCAGCTCGCGTACCTGTCCGCCTGCAACACCGCGGATCCCGGCAGCCTCGATCTGCTCGACGAGTCCATCCACCTCACCAGCGCCTTCCAACTCGCCGGATTCCCCCACGTCGTCGGGACCCTGTGGCCGATCAACGACCGACTGGCTGCCGAGATCGCCGAGTCCTTCTACACTCATCTGGCCCCTGGACAACCCGGAAACCCGGATCCCGCGCAGGCGGCAGCCGCGCTGCACCACACCATCCGGGCCGTACGCGACCGCTACCCGGCCACCCCCTCCCTGTGGGCGGCCTACCTTCACGCCGGCGCGTGATCAACCGAACGCGCTCATCGGCCCGCTGCGGCGAGGACGCGCGCCCTGGAGCCGTAACTCGCGCGTTGCCTCGGACATACCGCCTGAGTCCGAGGAAACTTGAGGGGTCACCCATACAGGGATCTGATGTTGAGATGGGAAGCGACCGACTTCCCCGACGATCTGGTGCCGATGCAAGCCGGCTGGAACGCCACCTGCGACGCGCTCGCCGCACCCCGCCTCCGCGACACCACCGCCCTGCGCCGCCGCCTGCTGCGCCTGTCTGTACGGCTGTGGTGGCACCCGTACTGGGAGACGGCCTCCTCGCCGCCGTCCGCGCGCTCCGAGCTGCGCCGGCTGGCCCGGGCCCGCAGAGCCGTCCGGGCCGCGTAACCCGGGCGCCCTGGCCGGCCAGGAGTACGGCGGTCGGACGAGTTCCCGCCGAGGGCCTCTCGGCGAGGCGACCGGCTGGTCATGGGGTGGACCGACCATGAGGATCCACCTGTGCGGCGGCCGGGGACGGCCCGCGGTCTCATCCTCGCCGCCGCCGACGTCAACGACCGCACCCAGTTCGAGAGCAGGTCATGGCCCGCGTCCGCACCGGGGTACGGCCGTGGCCGGGGAACGGGGCGCACTTGGTCCGGTTGCGCGGCGGCCGGCCCCGCCGTGCATAGGGCGAGGGCAGCCGTCCAGCGGGCCGGATGGCGCCCGGGTGGCCCACGCGGGAGGCGTGGGCGGCGGCGTCGCTCCGGCCGGCTCTCCGGCTGCCGTGTGCGTGCTCGTCAGGTGGTGATGGCGGCGACGAGCTTGTCGGTGAGTGTGTCGAGGTAGTCGGGGCCGGTCGGTGTGTGGACGACGACGAGTCGCCAGTAGAGGGGGCCCGCGAGCAGGTCGAGCGCGAGTTCGCGGTCCGTGCCGGGGGAGAGGTCGCCCCGCTCGACGGCGCGTTCGAGCAGGTGGTTGGCTCTGCGGCGGCGGGTGTCGCGGACGGCGGTGAAGAGCGCTTGCTCCAGTTCGGTGTTGCGGGCGCTTTCGGCGAGCAGGTCGGGGATGATCTTCGACGGGAGCGGGTGGCGCAGCGCGGAGGCGAGCTCGGTGAGGTAGGCGAGGACGTCGCCGCGGAGCGTTCCGGTGTCGGTGGCCTCGGAGGTGGCCACGGCGGCCGCGGACACCAGGGCGACGGTCATCTCGAGCTTGGACGGCCAGCGGCGGTAGATCGCGGCCTTGCCGGCTCCGGCCCGTTTGGCGACGGCCTCCAGGGAGAGGCGCGCGTAGCCCGTCGATGCCAGTTCCTCGAAGAAGGCGGCCGCGATGGCCTCGGTGACGGAGTCCTGGAGGACGGGGCCTCCGGGGGGGCGCCGATCGGGCGCGGGCGCGGGCGCGGGCGCGGGGGCTGGGGCGTCGGGCTGGGGCGCGGGTGGCGTGGGTGAGCTGGGCATGCCCTGAACGTACCACCAGACGGAACGCTTGCGTATCGACTAAGACAAGGCTATCGTTTTCGCAGACGAGACGGACCCGTTCCGTCTCGGCGAACGTCGGCCACCACGGTTAAGAGGTGCATCATGCGATTCCTGTTCGAGGACGAGTCCTTCTCCTTCGAGGCGCTGCGGGCGGCCGGCTTCGCCAACGAAGGCGGCGCGGACCTCGGCGAGGTCGTGGCCACCGCCCGCAACATCGGCGAGGGCGACGAGGAGGCGTGGCTGCGCGAGTGGAAGAGCACCGCGGAGCGCGTCCACGCGATCGGCACCCGCGCCCTGGCCTCGGGACACCGGGTCAGTGCCCGTGAGGCTCTGCTGCGCGCATCGAGCTACTACCGCACCGCCGAGTTCTACCGCCGCGACGACCCCGCCAACGACCCCGAGGTCAAGCGCCTGTCCGCACTCTCCCGCGAGACGTTCGCCACCGCCGCGCCGCTGCTGGACACCCCCGTCGAAGCCGTCCGCATCCCCTACAAGGGCGGCAGCCTGCCCGGCTACCTCTTCCTCGTCGACGACTCCGGCACCCCCCGCCCCACCGTCATCTTCACCAGCGGCTTCGACTCCACCCTGGAGGAGGCGTACTTCGTCGTCGCCGCGGCCGCGCTGCGCCGCGGCTACAACGTGCTCGCCTACGACGGCCCCGGCCAGGGAGCCGCGCTGCGCGAGCAGCATCTGGTCTTCCGCCCGGACTGGGAGGCCGTGGTCACCCCGGTGGTCGACTACGCGCTGACCCGCGCCGAGACAGCCCCCGACCGCCTCGTCCTGATGGGCTACAGCCTCGGCGGCTACCTCACCGCCCGCGCCGCCGCCCACGAGCACCGCCTGGCCGCCCTCGTCCTGGACGACGGCCTCTACGACTACTACGACGCCCACACCCGGATGATGCCGCCGTTCCTGCGGGAGTGGGTCGAGGCCGGACGGGACGACCTCGCCAACCCCGTCGCCGACCTCCTGATGAAGGGCAGCACCCAACTCCGCTGGGCTCTGCGCAACGGCGTGTGGGCCTTCGGCGCCGCATCCGCCGCGGACTACATCCGCCGCACCGCCGACTACACCCTCGACGGCGTTGCCGAACTCATCGCCTGCCCGACCCTCATCCTGGACGCCGAGAACGACCAGTTCTTCCGCGGCCAGCCCCAGCGCGTCCAGGCCGCCCTGACCTGCCCCCACACCCTGATCACCCTTCCCGAGGCCGAAGGCGCGGGCGAGCACTGCCACATGGGGGCCATGTCCCGCTTCCAGCAGATCACCTTCGACTGGCTGGACACCACCCTGAACCCGACCGCTCCCGCCGGGAGCTGAACGCGCGGCGCCCGCCGCCCACCGGACCCCGCGGCCGGCCCGACGCCGGGCCGGCCGCGCGACGAGAAGACTCGATGACCACGACACCGGCACACAGCCGGTGGGACGAGACCGGCGGAGGACCCCGAGGATGACTGGGACGAGCGGCTACACCACCGAAGGCTGGACCGACATGTTCCTGTGCGCGGGCGGCGCCGCGGCAGCGCTCAGCGGCCTCATCTTCGTCGGCCTCAGCGTCAACATCCGTACCGTCCTGGAGGCGGAGAAGCGCGAGGGCCACAGCTCGATGACAGGGCGCGCCCTCGAAGCCCTGGCCGCGCTCCTCATCGTCCTGCTCGTCAGCATCGTCGCGCTGACCCCGGGCCTCCACCGCGGCGTGCTGGCCGCTTTCGTCCTTCTCAATGCCGTCGCGAGCGCCGTCTCGCCCTTCCGGGCCGCCCGCACCGGCCGCGGCAAGGGCATACCGCGCGCCGCGATGGTACTGAGGCTGTCCACCGCCACCGCCCTGACCCTGTCCCTGCTCACGGCCGGCACCTCCCTGGCGGCCGGCCACGGCGGCGGCCTCTACTGGCTCCCCGCCGCGTTCCTCTTCGCGGTCACGGTCGCCGCCGTCAACGCCTGGGTGCTCCTTGTCGAGGTCCTGCGGTGAGGCGGGCGGCCGCGGGGCGACGGTGCCGGGTGCCTTCCGGGGCGGGGTGGTGGGCGCCTCAGCCGACGGGGCCGACGAGGTCCGGTGCCCGCAGGACGGGGGCCGGGATGCCCCAGGCGTCGACGAGGTCGACGGCGAGGGGGCGCACCTTGCGGCAGAGGCCGTTCACCTCGCGGCTGATCGCCTTGGACCTCTGTACGGTCAGCCGGCCGTGTTCCATGAACCAGGCGCGGTCGGCTTCGATGGTCGAGAGCGCGAACAGGCCGCACAGCAGGCCCAGGGCATCCTTCTCCGCACCTTCGGGAATGGTCCGGACGAGGTCCCGGATCCCGGCGTACTCGCCGTCGAGGACCGCGGCGAGGGACGGCACGTCGATCTCGGGCCGGCGCCGGCCGATGACGGGGGCGGAGGTGTTCTCGGTGGCCATGCCGCTCCGCTACCCCGAGCCGCGACGATCAACCGGCACGACCGCGGCGCCCATGGCGGTCGGCACGGGGACTCGCGACCGGTAGGCTCCGGACGGCTGCCGGGCGCTGCCGCCGAAGGCCGGGGGGCGCCGCCCCGTGCGGCCGGACCGGCATCCCGACCGGCCCACCGTCCGAGCGGGCGGCCCTGCACTTTCCTAAGCGTTGTCCCGTAACTGCTGGTCACAGGTGAGATGATCTTGCTGTGGCTGGTGTGATCACGGCGTCGGAGCCCTCCTGGACAGCCCCGTTCACCGGGCTGAGTCCGCGGCGGTTCGGCAAGCTCGTCACCGCGCTGCGGCGCGAGGGTGCGGACCCGGTGCGCAAGGGCCGGCCGTGGAGCCTGCCGCTGGAAGACCGCGTGCCGCTGGTCGCCGCGTACTGGCGGACCAACCTCACCCTGCGCCAACGGGCCCCGCTGTCCGGGGTGTCCAAGTCCGCGGCCGACCGCATCATCGACCACCTCGCACCCTCGCTCGCGCTCCAGCAGCGCAAGCGGTTCCGTAAGGACACCGTGCTGATCGTGGACGGGACCCTGGTACCCACCCGTGACCACCAGGTGGCCGAGCAGTCGAAGAACTACCGGTACTCCACCGACCACCAGGTCGTGATCGACGCAGACACCCGGCTCGTCGTCGCCGTCGGCCGGCCGGTACCCGGCAACCGCGACGACTGCAAGGCGTGGGAGCTGTCCGGCGCCAAGGACGCCGTCGGCAGGACCACCGTCATCGCCGACGGCGGCTACCGGGGCACCGGCCTGGCCATCCCGCACCGACGCGAGAAAGGCCAGGCCGACCTCCCCGGCTGGAAAGAGGAGCACAACGCATCCCACCGCAACGTCCGCGCCCGCGCCGAGCACGCCTTCGCCCGCATGAAGACCTGGAAGATCCTCCGCGACTGCCGCCTCAAAGGCGACGGCGTCCACCACGCCATGCTCGGCATCGCCCGCCTGCACAACCTCACCCTCGCCGGGTAACGGCGAGACAAGCAGGTCAGCGGACACGCCGTAGATCATTTACGGGACAACGCTTAGGGACCCGCTGGAAGAGATCGAAGCGCTCGCCGCTCTGCGCGGATAAGCGGCCGACCCTCGGATCTATCCGTTCCGGGAAAGAGACGAACTTTCACGCGAAGGACTTCCCCGACGACCTGATGCAGATGTCCTGTCTCGCCGAAGGTTGACCGTTCTCACCGAAGATTGACCGCCTGGTCAGCGCCGCTTACCGAGTCCGAGCAGTCCACCAGGCACCGTGCGAACACTGCTAGAGGATTCGTCGGTGGCGTGCCGTTGGGCCGCAGGAGGAGAGGACTTACTGAGCCCATTCCAACTTCAGGCGACGGCCGATCGGCACTGTGTCACGAGCGTCTGGTAGACCCTGGCTATGACGTTCTTGGCGGTGGTCGAGGGTGATGTGGGCGGATGGCGCATCGATCGGGATGGGCTGACAGACGCGATCCGTGCCCGGTGGTCCAGGGTCGAGATCGACTCGACGCAACGCAGCGAAGTGCGCAGCCCTGTGTGGCAGTTCGAGACGGAGAACGGTCCCGGTGAGGCGTATCTGCACGAGGAGGGTACCTGCCTGTACATGGACGTCTGGGAGGAAGACGCGATCTGGTTGGCGATCGTCTTCCGCGGGCTGACACCCACGGACCTTGACCTGGTGTTCTGCGATGAGGGCTACACCTTCGACGTCCGTCTGGGGGCCGGGACGACGGAAGCCGAATTGACGAACTTGGTGAATGCTGCGGGTTGATCTCAACCCGTGGCAGCGAGCTGGAGGACCAGGACGGATCTTTGCGTGGGACCGGTTGACGGCCTGCTGACCGCTGGAGAGGCTGTCCCATCGGCCGCGGTAGGGGAGACGGACCGTGCCGCCTGCGCCCTGCTAGCCCTTGTCTGCCCAGCAGCTGATGCCGGCCGCGGCGAGTGCCTCGATGATGCCGTGCTCTCGCGCGGCCCGGACGTCGTGGACGGCGCCGGCCAGGGCCGGGGAAGCCCCCATCAGACGCCCCTTCGGATCAGCTATGACCTGCACGTTCATGCCGTGTTTCTTGTGTTTGCCTGAATAGAACGGGCAGTCGGCAGCGATTCGGTCGATCGGCAGGAGCGTCCCGTCCAGGATCACGTACGCCTTCGTCGACGCCGCTCGTGCGGCTTCGGTGAGGGTGGGGGCGAGGGCGGCCAGGAGGTTGACGGCCTCGGTGATGTATCGGTAGGCGGTGGCGGTGCCGATCCCGAATCCGGTCGCGAGCTGGGCGTAGGGCTGGCCGTTGCGCAGGTGGGCGAGGGTGAGTAGGGCCTGTCGGCCTACGTTCAGGCGCCGCCATCGGGTTCCGAGAGCGCGGCGGTGTTCTCTCAGGCGGGCGGCGAGGAAGCGCAGGGCAGAGCTGGACACGTCGACGCCGGACGGGTAGACAAGCATGCGAAGCCTCTGGTGGAGACGGTTCTCTTGGTCGAAAACCCATCTACCAGGGGCTTCATCTGTCTGTCAGCCCAACCGCCCGCCTGGCGAGTGAGGTTGGAAAGGGCTCACTGATTATTTCAGAATGAGGTTCGGGGTCCTCTTAAGCAGATGAGGCTGCGGGCGAGTTGGAGCAGTCCGAGGTGGGGGCCGGCTCGTGTCTCGTAGCGTGTCCGCGGGCACTTGAAGTGGTGGAGCCAGGCGGAGGTCCGCTCGACGACCCATCTGGTCCTGCCCGGGCCGGATTCGTGGGCGGTGCCTTGCGGGCGATCTTCGTGATGCCGCGAGCGCGGAGGAACCCCCGGTACTTGTCGTCGTCGTAGCCGCGGCCGGCGGACAGCCGCCGTGGCCGGTGACGTGGCCTGCCCGCCAGGCCGCGGGGGATCGCGTCCAGCGGGGGCGTGAGCTGGGTGATGCCGTGACGGTTTCCGCTGGTCACCGACACTGCGAGGGGTGTTCCGTGCCGGTCGGTGATCACATGGTGCTTGCCGCCCCGGCGGCCGCGGTCGACCGGCGAAGCTCCGGTGTGAGCCCCCCTTCGAGGGCCCGGACCTGCGAGTCGTCGACCGCGGCGTCCTCCGTGTCCAGCAGTCCGGCCTTGCGGAGCTCCGAGAGGATGATTTCGTGCAGGCGGGGCCGGACGCCGGCCTCGGTCCAGTCCCGCGGGCGCCGCCGGCACGTCACCCCACTGCGGCCGGTCGTCCCGGTCGGCACGTCTGCCCGGCTCACGCCCGTGCGCAGAACGTAGAGGATCCAGCGCGGAGCCGCACGGCCATCCGCGGGCAGCCGGTTCGGGTACCGCCGACGGCGCGGCGGGCGAGGCGGGAGCAGCGGAGCGACACGATCCCACAGATCATCAGGCACAAGGCCATCCGGCACACGCAAAACTCTGCCGCCCACCAACCCAACTGCCAAGCCTGTGAGTCAAACTCATTCTAAAATGATCAGTAATTGGCAGTCTTGGGTGATATCTGCGCAGCTTGCGGGCCGTGTTGGGCTGCACCAGAGCACGCGGCCTTCGCCGTCTGTGACGACCATGGACTTGATGGCGTTCTGCTTGTTCCTGTCGGAGATGAACTTGTCGCTGTCCTTGCATCCGGCGGCCAGTCGGCGAAGCCGGATCTCGGTGCCGTCGATGATGCCGGTCGTTCCGCTGGAGCCGAGATGGTCGACGACCTCGGCCAGAGACCGCAGCCGCATGTCGGGGCTGACGGTGCGGCCTCGCTCGGCGAGCAGGGGCCGCACCTCATCGATTGCCCGGGTGATGGCGGAGCGGTCTACGCCGAACCAGCAGCCCAGCACGTCATGGGTGACCTCGTGACGAAGATGGACGAGCGTGGCCAGGAGCCGGTCGACGAACACCAGCCGTTGTTTCGCGCCGACGTCCACGGCCCGCTTCCGCGATCAAGCAGCAAATCTCGCCCGGTGTCGCTCCTGCCACAACGGGCCGAAGTCTTCCACGAGTTCAGCGGTCGCTCCGGCAGGCCCGTGATCCGCCGATTGCGGATGATCACCGCACGCGTCGAGTACCCCACCACCTGACCATGATCAACCATTCAGGCTCGACGTCTCACCGCTTACCGTGCACGAGCTCGTTAGGCGGAGAAGCAAGCTTTGTACAGGGACGCCTCCGCCCGTACAAACGCGTCATGCGCGCTACCCTTACTGCCCTCTATGAGTGACTTCAGTACAGCGTCCACGTAGCGGGGATCGCGGGACCCCGTGCCGTACCCGAAGTTGTCAAGGACCTTCCTTGCGTTCTGCACCTGACCGGCACAGCCCCCGTACAGACCGCCACCAGACGCCACTGCGGTGGACATCGAAAAGCACGACGCGGCTATAGCCGCAGCAATCGACATTGCAATACGCAGCTTCATTTATACTGCCTTCCAAAGATTTCTATTCTGATTTCAGGCGTAAGCAATATAGGCGCAAGCAGCACTCTCTAGCCAGTGTTTATTTTAGGCCAGTATTTGGCTTGGAAACGGCGGCGAGCCAGAGACTGTGTGGCTATCCTTTGTGCCGCACGTCGGGCAGAAGAGAGTCCCCCGTGCGCCCCGCTCCGATGTTGCACGTGGTCGAGCCCTGGACCGTGAGGTCGTAGTTCTCGTCAGGCAGGCCCGACCCCCTTGAGCTGCCTCTCGCTGACGAGTTCGTAGAGGTCGTCGGCGTGAGCCGGGGAGAGCTGGCGCATGGCGAAGTCGTCGAGGATGAGCACGTCGGGCCGTACCAGCTCGCGAATCCGTTTCTCCCAGGTGCGGTCCGCGTGGCCGCCGGCGAGTTCGGTGAGGATCCGGCTGGTCTTGGCGAAGCGGACGTGGGCGCCCTGGCGGACGGCGAGGTGGCCCGGCGCCTGGGCGATATGCGTCTTGCCCACCCCGACCGGGCCGAACAAGATGACGGACTCACCCGCGTGCAGCCAGCAGGGCGCCCAGGTTCTGGATCTGGGCGGCGGGCAGTTTCGAGGAGGCGGTGAAGTCGAACTCCTCCAGGGTGACCTGCTGCTCGAACTTGGCGCGCTGGAGCCTGTGTTGGAAGGCAGCGGTCTCGCGGCGGGCGATCTCGTCCTGGCAGAGGAGCTGAAGGAAGTCGAGGCGGCCGACTTCGCCGCCGTGGGCCTGGGCGAGGCGGGCGTCGAGGGTCTACAGCATCCCGGACAGCCGCAGGGACTTGAGTGACTCGCGTAGGGCGGTGTCCATCACGCTCATCGTGCCGCCACCTCGTCTTCGCCGTGAATCTGGTCGTCGCGGTTGTCCTCCGGGATGTCCGGGGTGTGACGGAGCCGAACAGTCCCTGCGGGCCGTGGAGGAAGGCCGCGGCGCCCGCGTCTCCGCTGGTCTCGGGCTCGGGATCGGTCTCGGTGCCGACGATGAGGATGCCCTTGATGGTGCGGTAGGACGGGTCGCCGACCGTGATCGCTCTCGCGCAGGCGGCCTCCGGACGGGTGTCGCCGTGCTTCTTCCGCAGTCCGGGAACGCCGTGGCGGCGCGGAGCCGGTAGAGCGCGTTGGCCTCCAGGAGCTGGTCGACGACCTCGCGGCAGGCGTCACCGATCTCGGACGCCTGGGTGCGGCACCAGATCGGCGTCTTCATCTGGAAGGCGATCTTCTCGGGCGGGTAGTCGCTCTTGTCGGTGCGTTTGCCCTGTTCAAGGGCGGCGTGGGGCTTGATCAGGGCGCCGTCGAGGAAGAGTCGAGGAAAATCTGCACCATCGTGGTGGTGGAGCGGACGTCGACCTTGCGGCCGATCAGTTTCCAGGGCACGGAGTAGAGGGTGCGGCCGACCTTGATGTGGATGTCCGGGCCGACCGTGGCCGTCGACCAGCGGGCCAGGGTGAACGGGGTGAGCGGCAGCGGCAGCAGGGTGGCGGCCTCGACGGCGCCGAACATGGCTATCGGGGCCACCCCGCCCAGCGGCCGGCACTGGCGGCGCCCGGCGACCTGCTGGGCCCAGGCGACGGCCTCGGTCTGCATGTGTTCGATCGAGATGAACTCCTGCCCGCGCCAGAACTAGTCGCGGACATAGGGCATGGGCCGCTCCATCCTGTGCTTGTCCTTTGGCTTCGATGCCCTTGCCGGGTCCACCAACGCGCCGTGATGAGTGGCGAGTTCGGCATACGACTTGTTGATTTTCGGGTCGTAGAGGTCGGGCTTGTCGACGCCGGTCTTCAGGTTGTCCGGCACCAGCCGGCGCGGGACGCCGTCGAAGTATCGGAAGACCGCGACGTGCGCCTCGGTTCACGCGTGCACTGGCCCAGGAAGCCGTAGTCGATCTGGGCCTCCTTGCCCGGCTCGGTCTCGTCGCGCAGGATGGTGACCTGCGAGCGGCTCACCTCGTCGGGCAGCGCGGCGTGTACGGCGTGTACCCCGCGGCGGAACGAGGAGATCGACACCTTCAGTTTGTGCTCGTCCCGCAGCCGCTGGTGGATCGTGGAGACCGTCACCGTCCCCGGCAATTCCTTGACGTAGTCGTGGTGTTCGTCGATGGCGGACCAGGGGTGACCTGCCGCAGTCCCCGGTCGATGAGGCCGGGGGACCACCCCTCGATCAGCCCGGTCCAGTCGGCCGCACTCATCGGCGGGCCGTCCGGGGCGATCCCTGCCGCCTCCGCCGGCGCCAGGTACTTCCTGACCGTCTTGCGGTCCACCCCAGCGACGCGGCCAGCGCGCTCTTGGAGCGGCCCGCGTACCAGTGGACGTAGATCTCGGTGATGTCGACCACGACGAATGTTCTCCTTGCCATCCGGGCTGCCCATCGGCCTGCCGAACCACGGGACGAGGAACACAGGCAGCTCTGCGATGACCAGACCCCTCGGTCCCGGACTCCGCGCTGCCCATGGCCAATGGGGAGGAACCGGCACAGAGGATCATGCAAAAATCAAACTGTCCGAGATGATGGAAAACCTCATCGATGCTGGATCAGCGGGCGGGTTTCTCCCAGGTCAGCGAGTACCGGCGCAGCACGTGGCGGCGGTAGCGCACGCCGGACAGCAGCCGCCGGGCGGCAGCCCGCACCTGCCCGTAACTCATCTGCGGGTCGGCGACCGGCATGCCCTGCGGGCCATGCGCGCGACGCAGCACCTTCGTGATCCGCACGATCGGGGCTGCCACGATCAACGCCGCCCGCTCCGTCACGCTCGCCTCGCGGGCGAGACCGACCACCACCAGCGTGCCGCCAGGCCGCAGCAGCTCACGCATGCGGACGAGGGCCGCCTCGTAGTCCATGTGATGGATCGTGGTCACCGAGCAGACGAAGTCGTACTCCGCACAACCAAGTTCCGCGGTGAGGAAGTCTCCCTCGACGAAGGTGAGTTGCGGGTCGCCGGCAGCGGCCTCGCGGGCACAGGCGATCATGTCCGGCGACTTGTCGATCCCGGTGACGCGTTTCGCCCGCCCGGCGAGCTTCCGGGCCAGCAGTCCGTCCCCGCAGCCAACGTCCAACGCGTCACGGCATCCCTCGGGAACAGACCGGAGGATGCCCGGGTGCCGGGCAACGTTGGTGTTCCAGTACGGCTCTTCGGCAGGCTCGCGCATCGGATCAGCGTAGAGGCCGGTCATGGCCTGCCCAGTACACACCGACGAATTCGCCGTCCCCATGGGGAGCCGTGATCGCAAGGATGGGCAATTACGTGAAGCTGATCATGCAAATCATGGGGAATTGCCTGACCGTCGACACTACTGCTATGGGCGCCGATCTGCCGCCTGGCAGCGTCGTCGCCGCGAACCACACCTCGCTCGCCGATCCCGCCCTACTGCATGCCTGGCTCCGCTACCGTCATCAGCGTTGGCCACGCACCGTCAACGCGTACCTCCTGGTCACTCAACAGACCGCCAGCGCGACCGATCCTGTCTCCGCGGATTACGTCTACAGGCGCTTCGAGCCCGCCGGTCTGACTCTGCGCGCGGTTCGCGCCGACAGAACCCTGGACGAGGCCCGCGAGACCGAAGATCCCGTCCACCTCGTCCGGGTCTTCGGGATCTCCCTCACCACCGCCATGAAGTACATCCACGCTGCCCACCCCCACCGCGCCGGCCCTGTTCCTCACTGAGGCAGACGGCCGTCCCTGGGGATCACGTGCACCCCCAATAGAGTCACTTCAGGACCCTGACCTGCCTTCATGATGGCGGCAGGTCGGTGTTGAGTTTGTCGGCAGGTACTCGCTCGATGCGGGTCCAGCCCCTCCAGCCTCGCTCCTCCAGGATTGCCAACAGCCGCGCGGCGTGCGGTGAGGACTCGACCATGGTTGAGTCCAGCAGGTCGACGAACTGGTCGTCGATGCCGTCCTCGGCACCCACCTCGCCGGCCTCCACGGCGCGAACCATCAAGCGCTCCATGATGTCGGCGACCTCGACGACCCGGGGGTCGTCGGCCGGCCAGTCGAGTGCCCCGCTGAGAAGGCTGTAGAGCTTCACCATGTCGGGGTCGTCCAGCTCCTCGTGCTTCTTGGCGATCACGGAGTCGATCGAGCGCGGCACCTGAGCGGCGATCATGATCCAGGCATCCCGTTCCATCTCGATGTACCGCTCCTCGACGCCGAGACCGCGCAGCCGGTCGAGGTAGCCCACGACGCTCTGCGGGAGCGCCAGGTGCTCTCCGGCGGCGAGCCGGGCGAGCCGCCTGCGGGTGCTCTGAAGCCGTCGGATCTCGGCGCGGAGGTCTTTGTCGATCTCCTGGACGCCGTCGGCGAAGTCCTCCGGGCCGGCGTCAAGGAGTTCCTGTACCCGGGCCAGCGGCACGCCGGCGTCTGCGAGGCTGCGGATCCGGATCAGTCGCACGACCGCGCCGGCGTCGTAGGTCCGGTATCCGGACCGGTCGCGTTCGGGCTCCGGCAGCAACCCGATCCGGTGGTAGTGACGTACCGCCCGCACCGTCACTCCGGCGTACGACGCGAGCTGGCTGATGGTGAGCATGGGTCTCAGCCTGCCTCAGGCGATCTTCCGGCGATAGGCGGCCATCGCGAAGACGTACGCGACGACGAGGATGCCGACGCACCAGGCGAGGGCGGTCCAGATGTCGTCGCCGACCGGCTGCTGGGCGAACAGGTTGCGGATCGTGTTGACGATCGACGTCACCGGCTGATGTTCGGCGAACCAGCGCACCGGGCCGGGCATCGTCTTGGGGGGCACGAACGCCGAACTGACGAACGGCAGGAAGATGAGGGGGTAGGCGAAGGCGCCGGCGCCCTCGACCGACGACGCAGAAAGCCCGGGGATCACGGCGAGCCAGGTCAGCGCCAGGGTGAACAGGAGCAGGATGCCGGTGACCGCGAGCCATGCCGACACTCCTGCCCCTGACCGGAAGCCCATGAGCACAGCGACGCCCACGACGAGCACGAGCGCGATCAGGTTGGCGACCAAAGAGGTGACGACGTGGGCCCACAGCACACCCGACCGAGCGATCGGCATGGACTGGAATCGTTCGAAGATGCCGCTCTTCACATCGGTGAACAGCCGGTACGCGGTGTAGGAGATGCCCGATGCGATGGTCATGAGCAGGATGCCGGGCAGCATGTAGTTCACGTACCGAACCGACCCGGTATCGATGGCGCCGCCGAACACGTAGACGAACATCAGCATCATGGCGACCGGCGTGATGGCGGTCGTGATGATGGTGTCCATGCTGCGTGTGACATGGCGCAGGGTCCGCACCGTGAGCGCGGCAGTGTCGTTGAAGAAGTACGCGGTCATCCTCGTCCCCCCGTTGTCGTGCCAGTGACGTCGCTCTTGTCGTTGCCGCCGATGACTGCGAGAAAGATTTCCTCGAGAGTCGGCTGTTTCTCGACGTACTCGACCTTGGCTGGTGGGAAGAGTTGCTTGAGCTCGGTGAGGGTGCCGTTCACGATGATCCGACCCTGGTGGAGGATCGCGATCCGGTCGGCCAACTGCTCGGCCTCGTCCAGGTACTGCGTGGTGAGCAGCACCGTCGTGCCGTGGCCTGCGAGCTCCTTGACCGCATCCCACACCTCGATGCGCGCCTCGGGGTCGAGTCCGGCCGTCGGCTCGTCCAGGAAAATCACCGGAGAATTCCCGATGAGGCTCATCGCGATGTCCAGCCGGCGGCGCATCCCACCCGAATACGTGGACACTCGCCGCACGCCCGCCTCGCTCAGCGAGAAACGCCTCAGCAGGTCATCCGCGATCGCGCCGGGGTCCTTGAGGTGGCGCAGCCTGGCGACGAGAGCGAGGTTCTCCCGACCACTGAGGATCTCGTCGACGGCCGCGAACTGCCCGGTGAGACTGATGGACTCCCGCACGTTCGCCGCTTGCGTGGCGACGTCGAAGCCATTGACGCTCGCCGCCCCCGCGTCGGCTTTCAGGAGCGTGGCGAGGATCCTCACGGTCGTGGTCTTGCCCGCCCCGTTGGAACCGAGCAGGGCGAAGATGCTGCCCGGCGCCACGTCGAAGTCCACACCGCGCAGCACTTCGAGTTTCCCGTACGACTTCTTGAGACCTTGCACGCGAATCGCCGGACCGGCGATCGATTGGGCTGTCATGGTCATCTGCCTCCTTCGCGGAGCTGTTCCAGGCGACTGCGCGGAAGCTCCTCCCGGAAGGATGGAGGGTTGACCCAGCGTCAAGGTCAAGCCCGTTCCGACCACGGCACTCAGATCGCCGACCGGCCAGACACACCGCAGCGATGACGGGCCGCTCGCCCCGAACTCGTTCGGCCGCGAACCCGACATACTCGTAGCCGTCGGTGAACCACTCACGCGTCGGTTCCTGCGACTCACCGGCCGGAAATCCACGAACCCGCCCGCTTCCCCGGCGGGCACCGTGGAGGCCGGTGAGTCGTTCGAGGACACCGTCGTGCGTGAGCTCGCCGAGGAGACCGGCATCCACGTCGCCTCCGGCGACCTGCGCGAGATCGGCACCTGGGACCAGCCAGGCCGCGACCCGCGGGGCAGGTACAGCACCGACGCCTACTTCCCGTCGTCCCCGCCGGCACCCAGGCCGTGGCCGGAGACGACGACGCCCGCACCGCCCGCTGGTGGCCCGCGAGCGGGACGGCACCCGGCCCTGATGGAGGTGCTACTGCCGGCCCGGCACATCCCCCACGAGCACTTGGTCGCCGGGCCGGCCACCGCCCTGCGGGCTGGCTACCGCCCTGCGGGCCGGGGCCCTGACCGCGGACGCAGTCGCTCTGGAGGCACGCAAGGCCGCTCAGGCCGAAGAGGAACCACCCGTCACTACCTTGCCCGCAGGCGCTCCCGGGTTGGCGACGGTGACGTTTCTGCACGAGTGGCGTCTTGTCCACCTACCGCCGGGCACCAGGCCGCTGCCCTCGGTGGCCTCTATGGCCAGTTGCTCCGACGTCGTCGCGCAAGCGGCGGCGCCCACTCAGGGGGAGAAGCCCAGTGACCCTGCTCCGCCAGCGAGGCTTGACCGGGCAGGCCGCCGACGCCGCCATCGACACGGCCTGCCGCTTGCTGCGGCTGCCGTCGATCCGCAACGAGTTCTCCGACATCGCCGACCGGGCGGTGAAGGACCGGATGACCTACCGCGGTTTCCTCGCCGAGCTGCTGATGGCCGAGTGCGACGACCGGGCCCGCCGCCGGTCCGAGCGGCGGATCAAGGCGGCCGGTTTCCCGAGGGAGAAGTCGCTGCGGACTTTCGGCTTCGACGCCAATCCGAACATCGACCCGGCCATCATCCACACCCTCGCCTCCTGCGAGTGGATCAAGAAGGGGCAGCCGCTCTGCCTGATCGGCGACTCCGGCACCGGCAAGTCGCACATGCTCATCGCGCTGGGCACCGAGGCCGCGATGAAGGGCTACCGGGTCCGCTACACACTGGCGACGAAGCTGGTCAACGAGCTGGTCGAGGCCGCTGACGAAAAGCAGCTGAACAAGACCATCGCCCGCTACGGCCCGCGTCGACCTGCTCTGCATCGACGAACTCGGATACATGGAACTCGACCGGCACGGCGCCGAACTGCTCTTCCAGGTGCTGACCGAACGGGAGGAGAAGAACAGCGTCGCCCTCGCCTCCAACGAGTCCTTCGGCGGCTGGACCAAGACCTTCGCCGACCCCCGACTCTACGCGGCCATCGTCGATCGCCTGACCTTCAACGGCACCATCATCGAGACCGGCACCGACTCCTACCGCCTCGCCAGTACTCGGGCTCGGGCCGAGGAACCCGCCAAGGCCGGCTGACACCTGCCGGCCCCGACTCGACCTCCGCCGTGAGACCGGCGGTCGAGTCGGGCGGTGGAAGCACCTACTTGCTGGCGCGGGCCACGAGCAGCGGCTGGAAGAAGCCTGTCTCCTGTGGCATCCGCCAGTCGGGATCGACAAACCCGGCCTCGGCTGCGAGGTCGGCCAGCAGGTCCTGTCCGAGTGCCCAGTAGGTGGTCCGGCGCACCTGGACGCACCATTCTCCGCCTGCCGGATGGAGTTGGAAGTGTTCCAAGTCGTAGTGCTCGCCGCCGTCGTGCCAGTGCCAGAGCTGGAAGGTGACTGTCCGTTCTCCGCCGTCGGCGGCCCGGTGGACCTGTGGAGGCGTCGAAGCGGGGCGGTCGCGCAGCAGGTCGTCATAAGGGCGCGTGCTGACCAGCAGCAGGCCAGCGGGACGCAACACACGGCGCATCTCGGCCAGGGCAGCGTGCACATCCTGCTCCGTCAGCAGGTGAGGCAGCGAGTTGTCGGCGCAGATGACGGCGTCGAACTGGCCATCGGGAAACGGGAGGCGTCGCATGTCGGCCGCGGCCGTGCACAGGCTCAGGCTCCGGCGGGCGGCCTCACGAACAGCCCGGGCGGCGGCGCGGGAGCTGAGGTCCGTCCCGGTGAGCCGGTGCCCGCGCAACGCCAGGCCGATGGCTTGTGTGCCAATGTCGCAGGAACAGTCGAGCACCGCCGCGCGATCCTGGCCGAGCAAGGCGTCCAGAGCGTCCCCCTGCCGACGGATGCTCGCGTCCCAGTCTGAATAGATCAGGTGGTAGTCGTCGGCCAGGTCGTCGTAGAAGTGCGCCACTGGTGTCTCGGGCATGGCCCGAGATTACCGCGCCTGGTTCCCCTGTGGCCGACGCGAGCGCCCTCACCGCCGACAGTGCCGTCATTTCTCGTGAACATCTGCGAACGCGCTGATCGCCGACTGCTGCTGAAACTCATCGATAAACGCTGCTGCTGAACGTGAACGAAGCCTCGGCCACGAACTGCTGCCGAAGAACGTCGAAGGCACCCGCGCCAAGCTGAAGCGCTTGGTCAAATTCGGGATCCTCACCGAAGCCGACACCGGCAACTTCGCCAGGAAGCAATAGGCGACACAACCTCCACCAGCGCCCTTGCCCCACCTCAGCCAGAAACAGGCATCACCTTACGAACCGCCCTCTTAGAACTCCTAACGAAATGATCTTCGAGGTGGTTGGATCACTCCGGGACTGATAATCCGGGGGTGCGAGGTGGCGCGGCCGAAGCCGTGGGAAGTCGACGACGAGCTGTGGGCGGTGATCGAGCCGTTGCTGCCCAAGGTCGAGCGACGGACCCGCCACCCTGGACGCAGGTGGCATCCGGACCGGCTGGTGTTCCAGGGCATCCTGTTCGTCCTGCACACCGGGATCTCCTGGGAACATCTGCCGCAGGAACTCGGCTTCGGGTCGGGCATGACCTGCCGGCGGCGCCTGGCCGAGTGGACCGAGGCCGGGGTCTGGACCCGACTGCACGAGGTCCTCCTCGCCAAGCTCCGCAGCGCGAACGCCCTGGACTTCTCCCGCGCGGCGGTCGACGGCTCCCACATCCGGGCGTTGAAGGGGGAGCCAAGACCGGACGAAGTCCCGTGGACCGGGGCAGAACAGGCAGCAAGCATCATCTGATCACCGACGCCACCGGCATCCCGCTCGCCGTCACCCTGACCGGCGGCAACCGCAACGACGTCACCCAGCTGGTCCCGCTCCTCCAGGCCGTGCCGCCGGTTCGGGGCAAGCGGGGCCAGCCTCGGCGCCGCCCGGACGTGGTGCTGGGCGACCGTGGCTACGACCACGACAAGTACCGCCGCCTGGTCTGGGACCTCGGCGTGAAGCCGTTGATCGCCCGCCGCGGCACCGAGCACGGCTCGGGCCTGGGCACCCAACGCTGGGTCGTGGAGCGCGCGTTCGCCCATCTACACTGGTTCCGCCGCCTGCGGATCCGCTGGGAGATCCGTGACGACATCCACGAAGCCTTCCTCACCCTCGGCTGCGCACTCATCTGCTGGCGGCGGCTGCGCTCACTCTGAGGGGCACTGGGCGGCGGTGCATTCGGCTTCCTGGGCTGCCATGACCTCATCGCCATGCTCGAAGGCCCACGCTCCGACTGCGTCGATGGGCGCCAACAAAGTCCGGCCTAGGGCGGTGAGTTGGTAGTCAACGCGCGGTCGCGCTCCGGGGTGTGCCCGCCGCTCCACCAGTCCGTTGGACTGCAAGCGCCGCAGAGTCTCAGTGAGGACCTTGGAGCTGATCCCCCCGATCTGCTCGCGTAGTTCGACCGGACGTTTGGGACCGTCGCGCAAGGCCCAGAGCACCACTGCGTTCCAGGTGTTGGACAGGAGGTCGAAGGCCAGGCGAGCACGGCAGTCGGCGAGGAAAGCGTCGGTCGTCACGTACCAAATGGTGCCCGACAGGCCCTCTAGCGTCGTTACGAATGGTCCAAGCGGGTCGTGGGAGGAAATGCGTGATGAGAATCGGCGTACTGGGCACGGGCAACATGGCGGACGCGCTCGCCACCCACTGGGTCCGGGCCGGGCACGACGTGGCCGTCGGAGGACGGGACATACACAAGGCAGAGCGACTCGCGACGCGCCTCGGGGGCAGTGCGAAGCCTGTCAGCCTGCATGCGGCGGCCGAGTTCGGTCAGGTGGTGCTGGCCGCACTGCCCTTCGGCGCGGGTACGAGCGTGGTGCGGGAACTACGAGCGGTCATGGACGGCAAGGTGCTGATCGACTGTTGCAATCCGGTCGGCCCGGGCTTCCGGCTGCTGACACAGAGCGGCCTCTCGGCCGCACAGCAACTGGCCGCGGCGGCACCAGGAACCCATGTGGTCAAAGCGTTCAATCTCTGCCACGAGGACGTGTGGCGTATGTCGCCGCCCATCTTCGACGGGCGCCGCCTGGCCGTTCCGGTCTGCGGAGACGACGAAACGGCTCTCGCCCTCGTACACCAGTTGGTGCGGCATGTCGGCTGCGAACCCGTGGCCGGCGGCTCTCTCGAACGAGCCGGACTCCTGGAAGCGACCGCGGCACTCTTCATCGGGCTATGGATCGGCGAGGGAGCCGATGCCCAAGCCATCGCACCCCCGCTGGCCTATGCCGCCGGACCGAGAGACGAGGAACCACAAACCACCGAAGAGGCTTTTCGTTAGGAGTTCTTAGAGTTGTTGCCACCAGGTGTACAGGAGCACGACCGTCATGAGGACGGCGGCGACGGACAGTACTGGTGGCCACCACGGTCGCTGCCTGGAGGGTGTGGGTTTGCTGGCCTGGTCGGCGGCGGTCAGGCCGCGCAGGATGCCCAGGGCTGCCAGTTCGCAGGGCAGGGCTACGGCGATGTGTGCGAGCCAGGCTCCCGCGAGTGTGGGGCCGCCCCAGGAGTGCTGGTAGTCATGGGCGTCGACGAGCGGATACAACGTGGCGTTGATGAGTCCCTGTACGGCCAGTGTGGTGATGGCCCACCCGAACAGGCCCAGACCGATGCCGGTGCAGCCGCGCACCGCGTCGGTCGGCAGTCGCGCGAGTGAGGCGGGCAGTACCAGGATCCCTCTGCCGGCCTGCATCCACGCCCTCTTCCCCAGCATTCGGTTCCACAGGGGCGGCGAAGTGGCGGGGTGTGTGGTGTGTGGTGAGCGGATCGTCATGGCAGTACCCAACCAACGGCACGGGGCACAGCACCATGACGCCAGCAGGCCCACCGGCCTGCGGGTTATCCCCCGGACACAGTCTCACGGCCCGCACCGGGCAAGCCTCGGTCGCCTGCGGTGGGTGCCCTGGTGGTGGGGGGAGGTGGGGTGGTGATGGGTGTTGAGGGCGGGTGGCGAGCATGTACGGCCGTCGCGAGGACCGGGTCGGGCGGCTGCGACGAGGTGATCGCGAATGCAGGGTGCTGCCTGGAGGGAAAGAGCGTCGTCTGGAGCGGCGAGGTCAGTGAGCCGGGCCGCGAGTCCTGGAGATGGCTTTTGTGGTCTGGCTAGTGGATGTGCCGGCGCTGTGGCCGTCCTTGGGCGGTGGGTTGTGCTGGATGAGTGCGGCTACTCAGGTCCTGGCCGTGTCCATCGTCGATGATGGTGGTCAGAATTGCCGAGTCCGGGAGTCCGAACATGCTCAGCCGCCTCGCCGACGTCCTGGTGCCCGCTGTCGGCCGTCTCACGGTCACCACCGCCGCGGATGCCGAACTCGTCCCTGGCAGCGTGATCGCCGCGAACCACACCTCGCTCGCCGATCCCGCCGTCGTCCTTGCCGCGCTGCACCGTCTCGGGGCCCGTCCGCTCGTCATGGCGGCTGCCGGACTGTGGCGCATCCCGGTCCTGGGCCGCGTCCTCGCCCGCGAAGGACACATTCCCGTCCACCGCGGCGGCCGGCGCGCGGCGCACGCCCTGGACGCGGCCGCCGAGGCGCTGGAACGCGGAGAGATGGTGCTGATCTACGCCGAGGGCGGCCTCCCGCACCGGACGAACGCCGCGGAAGCGGCCCCCGGGACCTTCCGCAGCGGCCTGGCCCGGCTCATCGAACGAACCGGAGCCCCGCTGGTACCCGTGGGCCAGGCCGGCGCCCGCCGCATCACCTCGGGCAGCACGGCCAAGCAACTCGCGGGCCTGATCACGGCACCGCTGCGCCGCCCGGAACTGCATGTGCATGTGGGCAGACCACTCGCACTGCCCGACGGCGCCGCCGGTACCGGGCAGGCCCGCGCAGCGGTGACGGACGCGTGGCGCATGGCCGCCGCCCGGCTCGCAGAACCCGCTGCGCTCGCCGCGTAGCTGGTCCGGCTGGTCGCTCTGCTGTTGCAGTCGGAAGCCGTTGGTACTGCCGGGCCGAGCGGTTCACCGGCCGACTGGAGGGGCCGGGAGCAAGGGTTTGCCGTCGGGCGGTACGGATGGCTGTTCCGGGAGGTCTGGTCAGTGGCCGGGGCGTTTTCGGCCGGTGCTGTGTTGACAGGCGGCAACCGCCAGGGGGCTCAGGCTGCTGGGAGGGGGCCCCTTCGTGGGTTCTGGGTCGCCCGAGCGTGGAGGTGTGAGGCGGCTGTCTCAGCCGGGGAGGGGACCCGGCCTGTGCCGGCACGTGATCCGCATCCGTCTCCTGGCACCGTGATGACGGCAGTGTGGTCGGCCCGGCCACGGCTCCGGCCACCGACGATCAGCCGAGACGTTGGATGCGGCGGCGGCCCTGGGACCCACAGGTGCGGGGAGCACACGAGATCGGCCACATCAGCCTTCGTCACTGAGCTTCCGCCAACCTGAAGTAGCAGGTCAAAGGGCTGGTGTGACCGACTCTTGCTGTGCTCACGCTGCTCGTGGACGGGAGCCCATTGAGAAGATCGTCTGCCAGAGGTCGGGATTGTCTCCGAAACGAAGTCCCGGGCAGCGCTCCGGTCCGTGCACCTAGGCTGGGAAGCGCAGTCCGCCCTGCTGGCCAGCGCATGACATCCTGGCCCAGTGCTCCTGAACGATCTCTCCAGCAGTGTCGACCTCTGCCCAGTGCGATATCAGTTCGCCACCGTTCGGGGCGACTCGTATGACGACAACTGGCTGGTCATTGACGGCACGGTGATGACTCCTGAGGGAAGCTGGTCCTTCGCCGATCCGTGTCTGCTCACCGATGAGGCCCGCCAGGTGTCTGCGTGGCTGCGTGCGGTGGCCGCGGGGACGGTAGACGTCACCGAACCTGATGGCGAAGGTGAACTGTCGCCTGATACGTGGTTCATCGAGCCGGTCGTGGCTTTCAGCCTCGCCAAGCGAATCGAAGGTGCGACCGCGGTGATTCGCATTCATCTGTCCCTGGAGGCGGCACCTCCGTGGCAGCAGGGTGAGGACGGGGCTGACATCTACCAGTACGTCGTGGAGGTCAGGTTGGACGCCGCAGCGCTGCTTCACGCGGCTGACCAGTGGGACCTCTCTCTCGCTTCCCTCCCGGCCCGCTGATTCAGACACCTGACATCCCCGTACAACCAATTCCCACCCGCTGGGGCCGGATGACCCTCTACGATCCGGTGCATGCTGGATCCCGAGTTGCTGGAACGGATCACCGCGCGGCGCGCGGAGCTGGACGAACTTGAAGAACAGCTGGTGGAGGTGCGGGCAGAGCGGGACGAACTCGCAGTGGCCGAAAGCGTCCTTGAACGGATGACCGGGCAGCTCGCCGAGGAGCGTTCCTCAGCCCGGCCGACACCGGGGCAGGTGGGCGGACGGACGGTGATGCTGATCCCGTACCGCGAGCCGGGTGTGGAGGAGGACGCCCTGCCGTGGGACTACCAGCGCATCATCGCCGCCGTGCGGCAGGCCGCCGGACCGGTCATGGCCCGCGAGGTCGGCGAGGTGGTGGGGGTAGACATCAGCGTGAAGGCCAAGCTTGAACCGCTACGCAGCAAGCTGATCAAACTCGTCGATCGCGGCTGGCTCCGCAAACTGCCCGACGGCCGGTTCACCACCCGCCTGTGACCAGCAGTACCACTACTCGAAGCGGGCGTAACCGGGGTGCCCTCGGGGGCCGTTGGAGTTGTGTGACAAATACCGAAGAGCGCGTCGAGGACAGCTGCCCGCTTGCCTGCCGGTGCCGTCTGCCGCTGTCCACGCGCACCGTCAACCACCTCGCCGATCTACTGCGACGCCATCTGAAGGTGATCCGGTCCCGGTGGCGGATCCTGCCGCCGGGGAAGATCGCGGTGATAGTCCTGGCCGTACTTCGCCACGACCAGCGCCTGGCCGACATGGCCGGCGGCAACAACGTGTCCGAGTCCACCGTCCGCCGCTGGCGCGACGAACTGATCGGACTGCTCGCCGCCCAGGCACCGCGCCTGGACCGCGCCCTGAAGAAGGTCGCCAAGCAGGGCGGGGAGGTGGTTCTGATTGACGGCACCCTCATCCGCACCCAGCGCCGCACCGGCAAGGCCGGCCGACGGAACTACTCCACGGCCTGCACTTCCTCGCCCTGACCGACGAGAAGGGCCACCTGATCTGGATATCCGCCGCCAGGTCCGGCCGCACCCACGACAACACCGCCGCCCGCCACGACCACATCCTGGCCCACCTACGAGCCGCCGACCTCGGGGCCCTGGCCGATCTCGGCTTCCGCGGTCTGGACAACGACATCCTCGACCCCGTGATCGTTACCGGCTACATCGCTACCCGCACCCATAAGCTCACTCGAGGGCAGAAGGAAGCCAATTGCGTTCTCGCCGTCGGACGGGCACCGGTCGAGCACGGCTTCGCCCACCTCAAGAACTGGCGGATCCTTACCAAACTCCGCACCGATACCGCCCGCGCCACCCGTCTTCTGCGCGCTCTGCTCGTCCTGACGAACCTCGAAATCAAACGCTGACGAACGATCTACGGCTCAGACAGACGCCCGTGACAAGCGTGAGCACCGCAAGAGTCGGTCACACCAGCCCTTTGACCTGCTACTTCAGGTTGGCCGAAGCTCAAGGGACCATCCCCGCAGGTGCGGGGAGCAGGCTGTCTGGCCTGCGGTTCTAACAGCTCCGCACCACGGTTTTGCATACTTTCACGGTTTCCGGCAGATGGTTCATAGGAGCCATAGTTCCTATAACGGCCCTGTGGTGAGGTGTTGAACGGATCATTATATGCGCGGTGCATGGTCTCACGGGCTGTGTGCGGCGGAACTGCTTGTGATCTGTGCCTGTTTCCCTGGATCTCGTGCGTGGTGCCGTGTCCGGTGTGTACTTCTTTGCTGAAGGCGGGGAGGTGCTGTGAGGGGATGGTTGGGTCGGCTTGGGGTGGCGGCCCGGTCGGTGTGGGCCAAGCATGACCGGGCTACGGATGGCTGGCTGCCGTTGTGGCGGCATATGGAGGACAGCGCCGCGGTGGCGGGGCGGTTGTGGGAGGAGTGGCTGCCGTTGTCGGTGCGCAGGCTGGTCGCCTGTGCGCTGCCGGGTGGGGAGGCGGATGCGCGTCGCCTGGCGGTGTGGCTGGCAGGGGTGCACGACATCGGGAAAGCGACGCCTGCTTTTGCCTGTCAGGTGGAGCAACTGGCGCAGGTCATGCGGGGTCATGGGCTGGAGATGCGTTCGTGGGAGGCGATGGGTGCGGACCGGTGCCTGGCGCCGCACGGGCTGGCCGGGCAGGTGCTGTTGGGGGAGTGGCTGGAGGAGCGGCACGGCTGGACGGCCAGGCAGACCGGTCAGTTCACGGTGGTGGTGGGCGGGCATCACGGGGTGCCGCCGGAGCATGGTCAGATCCAGGCGCTGGACGGGCATCCTGAGCTGCTGCGCACCCACGGGCCGAGTGGAGCGTTGTGGAAGCGGGTGCAGGAGGAGCTGCTCGATGCCTGCGCGGATGAGTTCGGTGTGCGGGAGCGCCTGGCAGTGTGGGGGGCGGTGAAGCTGCCGCAGCCGGTGCAGGTGCTGCTGTCGGCTCTGGTCATCGTCTCGGACTGGGTGGCCAGCAATTCTGATCTTTTTCCGTACTTCCCCGAGGAAGTGCCTCGTACGGGGCCGGAGCGTGTCGCTGCTGCCTGGCGTGGGCTGGATCTGCCGGGTCCGTGGTGCGCGCAGGAGCCGGCCGGGGATGTGCAGGAGCTGTTCGCGTCGCGGTTCGGCCTCCCGGCGGGGGCGCAGGTCCGGCCGGTGCAGGAGGCGGCTGTGGCGCTGGCGCGGGAGATGGACGGGCCGGGGCTCATGGTGATCGAGGCGCCGATGGGCGAGGGGAAGACGGAGGCCGCGCTGGCCGCTGTCGAGGTTCTCGCCGCACGCTGCGGTGCGGGTGGTGTGTTCTTCGCGTTGCCGACGATGGCCACCGGTAATGCGATGTTCCCCCGTCTGCTGGACTGGCTGGAGCGTCTGCCCGCCGCTGAGGGGACTCGCTATTCGGTGCTGCTCGCCCACTCCAAGGCTGCTCTCAACGACGACTTCACCGATCTCATGAGCGGCGGCCGGCAGGTCGCCGCGGTCGACGTGGACGGGCGCGTGGAACGTGCGTGGCGGCCGTCGAGCCGCGACCGTGTAGCTGCCGCCGAACTGGTGGCTCACTCCTGGCTGCGGGGCCGGAAGAAGGCCATGCTGTCGTCGTTCGTGGCAGGGACGGTCGACCAGCTGCTGTTCGCCGGACTCAGGAGCCGGCATCTGGCGATGCGCCACCTTGCGATCGCCGGGAAGGTCGTCGTCATCGATGAGGCGCACGCCTATGACACGTACATGAGTGTCTATCTCGACCGGGTGCTGTCCTGGCTGGGCGCCTACCGGGTACCGGTGGTGGTGCTGTCCGCCACTCTGCCGGCAGGCCGGCGAAGAGAGCTGGCGGAGGCGTACGCGGGCAAGACCGCGGGTGCGGCCACGGCATCGTTCGAGGCTGTCGCGGCAGCCGGTGACTATCCGCTGCTGACAGCGGTCAAGCCCGGTGGCGCACCGGTCATGCGGCGCCCCGCGGCCTCGGCCCGCGGTGCGGACGTCGAACTGGAACGCCTCGAAGACGATGTGGACATCCTCGCCGACCGGCTGGAGAGTGAACTCGCACAAGGTGGTTGCGTTCTCGTCGTACGCAACACGGTGCGCCGGGTTCTCGAAGCGGCGGCTGCGCTGCGGGAGAGGTTCGGGGAGGAGAACGTCACCGTTGCCCATTCGTGTTTCGTCGACGTCGACCGCGCGGCCAAGGACGCCGGGCTCCTGAAACGGTTCGGGCCGCCGGGCAAGGCGGACCGGCCGCAGGCGGCGCACATCGTCGTCGCCAGCCAGGTCGCCGAGCAGTCCCTGGACGTCGACTTCGACCTGCTGGCCACCGACCTGGCCCCGGTCGATCTCCTGTTGCAGCGCATGGGCCGCCTGCACCGGCATCTGCGCGGCGACCAGGAACAGACCGGTCGGCCCCAGGGCCTGCGCCGGGCACGCTGCCTGGTCACCGGCGTCGACTGGCACACCCCGGTGCCCGCGCCGGTGCGCGGCTCACTCGCCGTGTACGGGGAGTATGCACTGCTGCGCTCCGCCGCCGTGCTGCTGCCGCACCTGGAGGGCGGCCGGCAGCGACCGGTGCGGTTGCCGGCCGACATCAGCCCGCTGGTGCAGCACGCCTACGCCGAGGACCTCGACGCTCCGGCCGGGTGGGAGGCGGCGCTCGAGGACGCCCGCGCGCGGCACGAGAAGCATCGCGCGGAGCAGACCGAGAAGGCTGCGACGTTCCGTCTTGACACCGCCGCCCGTCCCGGCCGGCCGCTCTTCGGCTGGGTGTCCGCCGGGGTCGGTGACGCGGACGACACCCGTCAGGGGCGCGCCCAGGTCCGCGACAGCCGCGAGAGCCTGGAGGTCGTGGTCGTACAGCGGCGCGCCGACGGCACCCTGGCCACGGTGCCGTGGCTGGAGCCGGACCGTAAGGGCCGGTCTCTGGCAGGGCTGACGCTGCCCACGGATCAGGTGCCGACCGCCTTGGCGGCCCGAACCGCAGCGAGTTGCGGGCTGCGGCTGCCCATTCAGTTCAGCTACGCCGACGTCATGGACCGCGCGATCGATGAGTTGGAGGAGCTGTATGTGCCGGCCTGGCAGACGAAGGACAGCCACTGGCTGGCCGGTCAGCTCATTCTCGCGCTCGATGAGGACTGTCAGACCCACCTGGCAGGCTTCACCCTCCAGTACAGCCGAAGCGACGGACTCGAGGTGACCCGTGCCTGAAACCGATCAACACAGCAGCACCGGCGCGCTGTCGTTCGACCTCACCGCCCGCGCGTGGATTCCCGTCCTCAGGCGGGACGGCGGCCAAGTGGAGTTGTCGCTGCTTGAGGTGTTCGAGCAGGCTCACGATCTGCGGCGTGTCGTGGGAGACGTACCCACTCAGGAGTTCGCCCTGATACGTCTGCTGCTCGCTGTCGCGCACGATGCGCTGGAGGGGCCGCAGGACATCGACGAGTGGTCGGAACTATGGGCGGACGAGTCCTGCTTCGCGCCGGTCGGGGGCTATCTCAAGGAGCACCGGGCACGGTTCGACCTGCTGGACCCCGCTGCGCCGTTCTTCCAGACGGCCGGGTTGCGGACCGTGCAGGGCGAGGTGTTCCCTCTCAACCGGATCGTGGCCGATGTCCCGAACGGGGAGCCGTTCTTCACCGCCCGGATGCCTACCGTCGAGCGTCTCCCCTTCGCCGAGGCGGCCCGCTGGGTCGTTCACGCGCACGCCTATGACACCTCCGGCATCAAGACCGGCGTCGACGGCGATACACGTGCCAAGGCAGGCAAGGTCTACCCGCTCGGCGTCGGCTGGGCCGGGAACCTCGGCGGCGTCTTCGTCGAAGGCGCCACTCTGCGTGAGACGCTGCTGCTGAATCTGGTCGCCGCGGACACGCCCAACCTGCAGATCGACGACGGGGACGCCCCGGCATGGCGCCGGCAGCCGTGCGGCCCGGGCGGCGCCGAGCGCGCCCCAAGCGGCGTGCGTGACCTGTACACCTGGCAGACCCGGCGGCTGCGCCTGCACTTCGATCAGAGCGGGGTGCACGGAGTCGTCCTGGGCTACGGTGATCCGCTCACCGCCCGCGACCGTCAGCACAGGGAGCCGATGACCGCCTGGCGGCGCAGCAAGCCGCAGGAGAAGAAGCTGAAGAAGACCCCGGTCTATCTGCCGCGCGAGCACGCCCCCGAACGCTCGGCCTGGCGGGGGATCGGCTCCCTGATCGCCAATGAGGCCGGCAAGGGCCAGGGGGCGGAGGCCGCCGGATACCTGCGCCCGGGCATCCTGGAGTGGGTGGCCCGGCTGGTGACGGAGGGGGAACTGGAGCGCGGCTTCCTGGTGCGTGCCCGGATCGTCGGGGCGAGCTACGGAACACAGCAGTCCGTGATCGACGAGATCGTCGACGATCAAGTGGCCATGGCTGTGGTCCTGCTGCACGAGCGGGACCGGCGTTACGCGGAACAGGCCGTCGTCGCCGTCGGTGACGCCGACCTCGCGGTCAACGCGCTGAGTGACCTGGCCGCCGATCTGGCCCGTGCGGCCGGCACGGACAGCGAGGGGCCCCGCTCCACGGCCCGGGATCTCGCCTACGGCCTCTTCGAGGCGCCGTACCGGGCCTGGCTCGCCCATCTCGCCGACACCGACGACCCCTACGCCTACCGCACCGTGTGGCAGCAGCAGGCACGCCGGATCGCCGCCGGGATCGGCGACCGGCTGATGGCCACGGCCGGCGACGTGGCCTGGCAGGGCCGGATCGTCCAGGGCAAGAAGGGCGCCGAGTGGCTCAACTGTGACCTGGCCGGCAAATGGTTCCATGCCGCCCTGTACCGGGGCCTGGGCCGCCCCGACGTTGCTGACACGCCGCCGGAGCCGGCGCCCGAGACCACCGTGAAGGCACCCGCATGACCACCGATACCGCACCAGTCACCGTCCGCGAGCGGGTGATCCGGCTCGCCGCCGACCACATCACCGCCTGGCAGCGCGGCTATCTCGCCGACGAGTCTGCCGCTGTCGCGGCCCTCGCCCGGCTCAGGCGTGGCGCCGGCCGGCCGACCGGGCAGCTGCCCGACCTGTGGGTACTGATCGACACCGGCCCCCTGCACAAGATCTCCGACGGCGCCCGGCCGCTGAGCGAGAGGGAACTGGAGCGGGCCGAGGACGCCCTGCACGTCGCCCTCACCCTCTACGCGCTGCACCAGCAGTCCCGCCGCACCGGCATGTACCAGGCCGACCGGCCTGACCGGCGCCGGGGCCTGGGAGCTGCGGTGCGGCGGATGATGAAGCCCGGCGAGATCGACGCACCCGTGCACAAGCGCCTGGTCCGCGCCGGCACGGCCGCCGACCTGCCCAGCTGCGCCCAGCGGCTGCGCGACATCGTCGTCCTGCTGCGCCAGAGCGACATCGAACTCGATCACGCGCTGCTCGCCGGGCAGCTCTACATCTGGCAGTGGCCCGGCGGCGCGGACGTCGTGCGCAGGCAGTGGGGCCGTTCCTTCCACGCCTGGCACGACAAGCCCGCCGACAGCACCGCCCCCGCCGGCCGCGGCACCACCACCCGCACCACGGACACCGACAAGGACGCCTCGTGAACCGCATCTTCCTCGACATGCACGCCCTGCAGACCGTGCCGCCCAGCAACCTCAACCGCGACGACACCGGCGCCCCCAAGAGCGCGGTGTACGGGGGAGTGCCGCGCGCCCGCGTCTCCAGCCAGGCCTGGAAGCGGGCCACCCGCACCTACTTCAAGGACGAGCACCTCCTTGAGCCGGGCGAGCTGGGAGTGCGGACCAAGAAGATCGTGGAGGCGGTCGCCACCCGGATCACCGACCTCGATCCCTCCCTGAAGGGCGAGGACGCCCTGCGGATCGCGGACGAGACGGTGCAGGCCGCCGGCCTGAAGACCGAGGTGCCCAAGCGCAAGGCGAACGCCGCCAAGGACGGCGACCCGGAGCCGGCGCCCCAGTCGAAGTACCTGGTGTTCCTCAGCGCCCGCCAGCTCGACGCGCTGGCCCGCCTCGCCGTCGACGGCGCCGCCGACATCACGGCCTACCTGGGAGACAAGAAGAACAAGGCCAAGGCCAAGCAGCTCGCCGACAGCCACCACTCGGTCGACATCGCCCTGTTCGGTCGCATGGTCGCCGACGCCGCCGACATCAACGTCGACGCCGCTGTCCAGGTCGCCCACGCCCTCAGCGTCCACCGCGTCGACAACGAATCCGACTACTACACCGCCGTCGACGACGAGAACACCGACGAGGAGACCGGCGCCGGCATGATCGGCACCGTCGACTTCAACTCCGCCACCCTCTACCGCTACGCCGCCCTCGGCGTGCACCAGCTCGCCGCCAACCTCGGACACGGCCTGCGCGAGGACGAGCCACGCACCGACCCGGTGCGGCGGGCCGTGGAAGCCTTCGTCCATGGCTTCACCGCGTCCCTGCCCACCGGAAAGATCAACACCTTCGGGCACCACACCCTGCCCGACGCCCTGATCGTCAAACTGCGCACCACCCGGCCCGTCAGCTTCGTCGCCGCCTTCGAGGACCCGGTATCCGGCGAAAGGGGCGGCTACGTCCGCGAGGCCTGCCAACGCCTGGCCCAGTACATCCCCGACATCGAACGCGCCTACGGCCACGACGACTCCACCCTCACCTGGGTGCTCCGCGTCGGCCCCCACACCCAAAACCTCGCCGCACTGGGCACCGAGGCGGCCAACCTTGGCGAACTCGTCACCGCTGTGGGCCAGGCCGTCGCCGAACGCCTGGAGAAGCCCGCATGAGCGTGCTGACCCTCCTCCTGGCCGGCCCCCTGCAAGCCTGGGGGGCCTCGGCCCGCTTCACCCGCCGCACCACTGAGTCCGCCCCCACCAAAAGCGGAGTCATCGGCCTGCTCGCCGCCGCGGCCGGCATCGAACGCGACGCCGACGACAAACTGGCACCCCTGGCCGCCCTGCGCTTCGGCGTCCGCATCGACCAGCCCGGCACCCGCATCCGCGACTTCCACACCGCCCACCACGGCGACACCGGCAAATCCATGCCACTGTCCGAACGCTTCTACCTCGCCGACGCCGTCTTCGTCGCCGCCCTCGAAGGCGACCACCACTTGCTCACCGCCCTGCGCGCGGCGCTGCGCACCCCCACCTACATGCCGTTCCTCGGCCGCCGCTCCTGCCCGCCCTCCCGCCCCCTCGACCTCACCCTGCACACGAGCCGAAGCCTGCTCGACGCGCTGCACCGGGAGCCGTGGCAGGCATCCCCCTGGTACCGCACGCACCACCGCGGCCACGACGAGATCGAACTGACGGTCCTGCACGAAGCCGACGAGCACACACAGCACGCCGCGGACACCCTGCGCGACCAGCCGGTCAGCTTCGCCGCCGAACACCGGCGCCACGTCCTGCGCACCCAGGTCGCCTCCCGCGTGCGCGTCCCCAACCCGCAATCCGCCCGGCGCCTGCCCCGCCACGATCCCTTCGACGCCCTGGACGAGGAGAGCGCCTGATGCACTTGACCCGCTTCCGCGTGAACACCACGCGCTCCGGCGCCCGCCGTCTGCTGTCCTCCCCACAGGCCATGCACGCGGCCGTCATGTCGTCCTTCCCGGCCCTGCTGCCCACCGACACACCCCCCGGCGACGGCCCGCGGGTGCTGTGGCGGCTGGACCACATCACCCGAGCCCAGGTCATGCTGTACATCGTCAGCCCCGACCGGCCCGACCTGACCCATCTGGTCGAACAAGCCGGCTGGCCGGCGGCAGCCGCCGCCGACCCGGCCGAGCCGGGCTGGCACAGCCGCCCCTACAGCCCGTTCCTCGACCGGCTCACCGCCGGTGACCGGTGGGCGTTCCGCCTCATCGCCAACCCTGTCCACCACGCCCGCCGCAAGGACGACGAACCGACCAAACGCACCGCGCATCTCACCCCGGTGCACCAAATGGGCTGGCTTCTCAAACGCCAGGAATCCTGCGGCTTCCGCGTGCTGGAAAAACCAGACGACAAACGGCTCCTTCCCAGCGGCACCACCCACATCAAGCAGCCCCACCACGGCGACCGCTACGAACTGACCGTCCACGACCAACGCGCCCTCGCCTTCGACAAGGACCGCAGCACCGGAAATCCAAGCGGCCGACGGGCACCGGTCAGCCTGGTCACCGTCACCTTCGACGGCCGCCTCGAGGTCACCGACCCCGACACGCTGCGCCGCACTCTGACGCACGGCATCGGCAAGGCCAAGGCATACGGCTGCGGCCTGCTGACGCTCGCCCCGCTCACCCCGCCGTCCCGGCAGACGTCGTGAGCACCATCTCCCAGCGCCCGGCGCTCACCCCCCGCCGCCTTACCCGCACCGCTGAACGCCTCTCCTTCATCTACCTGGAACGCTGCACCGTCCACCGCGACGCCAACGCCATCACGGCACAGGACGCGGAGGGCACCACCCACATCCCCTCTGCGAGCATCGGCACCCTCCTGCTGGGACCCGGGACACGGGTCACCCACCAGGCCATGAGCGTGCTCGGTGAGACCGGCGCAGCCGTCTGCTGGGTCGGAGAGCACGGCGTGCGCTACTACGCCTCCGGCCGTGCGCTCAGCCGCTCCTCCGCTCTCATGGAGGCCCAGGCATGCCAATGGGCCAACGCGCGCGGCCGCCTCGGTGTGGCCCGCGAGATGTACCGGCTCCGTTTCCCCGACGAAGACCCCGCCGGCCTCACCCGGCAGGAACTTCTGGGCCGCGAGGGCCGCCGCGTCAAAGACTGCTATCGCACCGAGGCCACCCGCACAGGCATCCCCTGGCGAGGCCGCCGCTACTCTCCCGGCGACTTCGCCAGCGGTGACGCTGTCAACCAGGCCATCACCGCTGCCGCCCAGTGCATGTACGGCATCGCCCACGCCGTCGTCACCTCCCTGGGATGCAGTCCGGCACTCGGCTTCGTCCACTCCGGCCACGAACTCTCATTCGTCCTGGACATAGCCGACCTCTACAAGACAGAGATCGGCATCCCCCTCGCCTTCGACATGGCCGCACAGGACGAGGACGACGTCGGAGCACGCACCCGCCGAGCCCTACGAGACCGCATCAATGAAACGTCTCTGCTGAACCGGTGCGTGGAGGACATCAAACACCTGCTGCTGCCAGGATCAACCACCCCCGACGGAGACGGGGACGTGGTCACACTCCAGAGCGACGGTGACCGCCAAGTCGCCTCCGGCATCAACTACGACGGGCCCGCCCACGACGAGGACATGCTCTGGTGACCGTCATCGTCCTCACCAACTGCCCTACCGGCCTGCGAGGCTTTCTCACCCGCTGGCTGCTGGAAATATCAGCAGGCGTATTCGTGGGCAACCCGTCAGCCCGGGTACGCGACCTTCTCTGGCAAGAAGTCCAGCAGTACGCCGGCCAGGGACGCGCCCTGCTGGCCCACACCACCAACAACGAACAGGGCTTCACCTTCCGGACCCACGACCATGCCTGGATCCCCATCGACCACGAGGGCCTCACCCTGATCCACCGCCCCGACTCCAACGGCTCCAGCGGCCCCGGCACCTCCCCACACGATGGGACACCGACCGGATGGAGCAAAGCTTCCAAGCGCCGGCGCTTCGGACGACGCTGATACCCGCTATGACACGCTATAGGTGATAGGTCGGTATCAATGAAAGTACTTGAGAACCTGACCCAGCAGTCATAACACCGCAGGTCATCCAGTCTGCTCCCCGCGCCCGCAGGGATGGTCCCGACCAGGTCATCATCAGTTCCGACGAACTGCCCTGCTCCCCGCGCCCGCAGGGATGGTCCCAACACGCCGATCGCCCTGACCCTCGACAGCGACTGTTCCTCGCGCTTGTGGGGGTAGCTCGATGGTGGTCCACCACTCGGCGTCGATCGGGTGGTCGTTGCTGCGTCCGCGGGGGTTGCTCGATGAACCCGCTGATGAAGGTCCGCAAGGCCACGTCGTCCCTGTGCTTGTGGGGGGGGGGTCGGGTTGTTGAGGTGGCTGGGCTGGTGGGTTGTCCTGGTATGGGCTGCGGTTGTGGCTGTGTTGCGTGTTGTGTGAGGAGAGGGT
>NZ_JBEYVW010000022.1:0-74214 GCF_040644175.1 Streptomyces sp. NPDC047017
CAGCTCCCCGCGTCCGGCTCTCCGGGGGGTGTGCGCGCCCCCCCCCCCCCCCCCCGCCGCCCCGCCCGCCCCCCGCCGCGGCCACCGCCGGGGGCCTTCCTCATGCGCCGGGACGGGAGGAACGTCCTAGCTCTCGGTCTTGGCCGCGGCCGGGCCGGCGCCCTTGAGCGGCACCTCCTTGACGAACACCGCCGCCACCAGCGCGACGATCGCGACCACGGAGCCCAGCAGGAACGCCGAGTGCGTACCGGAGGACACCGCGTGCTGGTAGGCCTCCCGCGCCACCGCGGGCAGCTTCTCCAGGCTCTTGGCGTCCAGCTGCGCCGACTGCTCGGTCATCTTCGAGCCCGCCGCGCCGGCCCGCTCGGCCATGACGTCCTGGACCCGGTGGTTGAAGAGCGCACCCATGATCGCCACGCCGAAGGACGAGCCGAGCGTACGGAAGAGGGTGGTGGACGAGGAGGCCACGCCCATGTCCTTCATCTGCACGCTGTTCTGCGCGACCAGCATGGTGATCTGCATCAGGCAGCCCATGCCGGCCCCGAGCACGGCCATGTAGAGGCCGGAGGTCAGCCGGGTGGTGCCGGTGTCCATCAGGGACAGCAGGTACAGGCCGACGATCATCAGGACGCTGCCGACGACCGGGAAGACCTTGTAGCGGCCGCTGTTGGTGGTGACCCGGCCCGCGATCATCGACACGACCAGCATCGCGCCGAGCATCGGCAGCAGCAGCAGGCCGGAGTTGGTCGCGGAGGCACCCTGCACCGACTGCTGGTACAGCGGGAGGAAGAGCACCGCGCCGAACATCACGAAACCGGTGATGAAGCCGATCAGCGACATCAGGGTGAAGTTGCGGCTGCGGAAGATGTGCAGCGGCACGATCGGCTCGGCGGCCCTGGTCTGCCAGAACACGAACCCGATCAGCGCGGCCACGCCGATCGCGATCAGCTCCATGATCCGCGCGGAGGTCCAGGCGTACTGCGAGCCGCCCCAGGTCGTGACGAGCACGATGGAGCTGATGCCGAGGGTGAGCAGCGCGGCGCCCAGGTAGTCGACGCGGGCATCGGCGCGCTTCTTCGGCAGGTGCAGGACGATGCTGATCGCGACGAGCGCCACCGCGCCGAGCGGCAGGTTGATGTAGAAGGCCCAGCGCCAGCCCCAGTTGTCGGTGATGGTGCCGCCGACCAGCGGGCCGCCGATCATCGCCAGCGCCATGACACCGGCCATCATGCCCTGGTACTTGCCGCGCTCGCGGGGCGGGATCAGGTCACCGATGATCGCCATCACGCCGACCATCAGGCCGCCGGCGCCCAGGCCCTGCACGGCGCGGAAGCCGATCAGCTGTCCCATGTCCTGGGCCATGCCGCTCAGCGCGGAGCCGACCAGGAAGAGCACGATCGAGGTCATGAAGGCGCCCTTGCGCCCGTACATGTCGCCGAGCTTGCCCCACAGCGGGGTCGCGGCGGCGGTCGCGAGGGTGTACGCGGTCACCACCCAGGACAGGTGTTCCAGACCGCCCAGCTCACCGACGATCGTCGGCATCGCCGTGCCCACGATCATGTTGTCCAGCATCGCGAGCATCATCGCGATCATGAGGGCGAGCAGGACGACCCGCACGCTCCTGGGCTGTTTGCCGGCTGTGCCGGTCTCCGTCTCCGCTATCTCCGCTACCGCCATGATCCCTACTTCCCCCAGCTGCGCCGACCTACTTACTTGCCGACCGGCAAGTGACTACACTCCGGAAGGTAGAGGTTTACTAGCCGGGCGTCAAGTAAGTTTCTGCTGACCGGCCGGCAGGTAAGTTTCCGACATGGCACGAGGAGTACGAGGATGGGCGGCACGATGGACGGCACCAAGCAGCAGCGCCGCGGGAACACGCGCCAGCGCATCCAGGACGTAGCCCTCGAACTCTTCGCCGAGCAGGGCTACGAGAAGACGTCCCTGCGCGAGATCGCGGAGCGGCTGGACGTCACCAAGGCGGCGCTTTACTACCACTTCAAGACCAAGGAAGAGATCATCGTCAGTCTCTTCGAGGATCTGACGCAGCCGATCCAGGACCTGATCGAGTGGGGCCGGGGGCAGCCGCACACCCTGGCGACCAAGCAGGAGATCATCCGCCGCTACAGCGACGCCCTCGACGGCGCCTCGCCGCTGTTCCGCTTCATGCAGGAGAACCAGGCGACGGTGCGCGAGCTGCGGATCGGCGACAGTTTCAAGGACCGGATGGCCGGCCTGCGGGACATCATCATCGACCCGGAGGCGAGCCTGACCGATCAGGTGCGCTGTGTCAGCGCGCTCTTCACGCTGCACGCCGGGATGTTCCTCATGCAGGACATCGAGGCCGGCCCCGAGGAGCGGCGCAAGGCCGTCCTGGAGGTCTCCATCGACCTGGTGACCCAGGCCCACCGCGGCGCGCACGGCTCCTGAGCCGGTCCGGAACACGGCTCCTGCGCCGGGTCCGGAACGGCTCCCGGCAGCACACCGCCGCCCGCTGGCATGCAGCGGGCGGCGATGAGGAGGCGTTCAGCCGGACCGGCCGGCCGTCAGGCCGTGGCTCAGACCTTCACGCCGTGGGCGCGCAGGAAGACGACCGGGTTGACGGCGGAGCCGTAGTTCGCGGTGGTGCGGATCTCGAAGTGCAGGTGCGGGCCGGTGGTGTTGCCGGTGTTGCCGGACTTGGCTATGTGCTGACCGGTGGCGACGACCTGGCCGACCTTCACGTCGATCCGGGACAGGTGGGCGTACTGGGAGTACAGCCCGTTGGCGTGCTTGACGACGATGGCGTTGCCGTAGGCGGGGCCGTCGCCGCCGCCGTTGGGGCCGGCCTTGACGACGGTGCCGCCGTGGGCCGCGGAGACGTCGGTGCCGATCGGCACGGCGAAGTCCTGACCGCTGTGCTTGTGCATCCAGTGGCTGCCGCCCTGGTCGAAGCTGGCGGTGAGGGTGTAGTGCTTCACCGGGTCGACCCAGGCGGCCGCCGACTTGGCGACGGTGGCGGTGGGGGCCGCCATCTCGGCGGCCGACGCGGCGCCCGCCCCCAGCGCGACGGAGACTCCCAGGCCGGCGGCCAGGACGGCGGCGCGGGTACGGAGCTTGGTCGCACGGGAAGAACGGACGGTGGCGCGCTGGAACATCGAAACCTCTGGGGGTGGGGGACATGTGAACCACCCGGACGTTTCTGCCTTCGCCGGGCGGGCTCCACCTTGGTAACCCGGCCGGACAGCGGCCCTCAAACACCCCCACTACGACGCAAACTAGTAACCAGGGGCAGTGATGCAGGTCTCTTGACACCTCACCCATATGGGACAAAAGCCCTGTAAAACCACTATCCCCTCCCATTGCGTGGGGTGAAATGCCCGATTTAAGGAGACCTGTCCCCCACTAGGTGCCGTAGTACCGGCCACGCCGCCTGTGCCCCATGTCACCGGCCGACCCCCCTGGACCCCCCTTTCCTGTGACCGGGCTCATGTGGTGCCCGTCTCAGCAGGGTTACCAGCAAGTAATCATCCGGTTCCCCTGCCGCCACCCTGACGCACGAGCATGCCCACAACAACCCGTAGCGTTACGGACGCGAGAGGACCCCCTCATGAGCACTGGCACCCGGGCACGCCGCACCGGCCTGACCGCACTCGCCACGGTCGCCGTCACCGCGCTGGCCGTCCCCGCGGGCGCCCACGCCGCCACGGACGCCCCGGCCCCCGCCCGGGTCCAGGCCCCGGCGAGCGCCCCCGCCCGGGCCGCCACCGCCGCCGCGTCCGGAAAGGTCGACCACGCCACCTGGCAGCGGGACTGCCAGGGCGTGATGGACCAGGCGCTGCCCTACATCGAGGAGCGGATCGCGGCCGGCGCCCCGGGCGAGAAGCGGGCCATCGTGTTCGACGTGGACAACACCACCCTGGAGACCGACTTCGGCTTCCACTGGCCGCAGCCGGCCAACCGGCCCGTGCTGGAGGTCGCCCGGTACGCCCAGGAGCACGGCGTCTCGCTGTTCTTCGTCACCGCCCGCCCCGGGATCATCGCGGCGCCCACCGCCTACAACCTGGAGCACGACGGCTACGAGGTGGACGGCCTCTACGTCCGCGGCCTGCTCGACCTGTTCAAGAACGTCGCCGACTACAAGACCGCCCAGCGCGCCGGCATCGAGGCGAAGGGCTACACGATCATCGCCAACATCGGCAACAGCGCCACCGACCTGTCCGGCGGCCACGCCGAGAAGACCTTCAAACTGCCCGACTACGACGGCCAGTTGTCCTGACCTGCGGATAGGCTCCCGCTGTTCGTGCAATCACGGGGGGTGCGGCGGATGGAGCCCACGGTAATCGGCGGCAAACTCGCGTCCAGCCTGGTCGCGCCGCTGGTCAGGAAGCTGTTCGTGGCGGACGGCCCGGGCGCCGGGCTGGTGGACCGGCCGGTGCGGATGAAGGACCTCGTGTCCTTCCGCGGCGAGAAGCGGGTGCTGGGCGCCAAGGAGGTGCGCGGGCTCGCCGGGCAGCTGGTGCGGGAGGCGGTGGACTCGCCGGGCGAGCCGCCCTTCCCGGCCGCCGAGCAGGAGGCCGTCGCCGGCGCCCTGGCCGGCCGCCTGCTCGCCCTCGGCGACCTCGACATGGACGACGTGCAGGCCGTCCGGCTGGGCCATCGCGAGCTGGCCAGGCGGCTCGGCCGGCACGCGCCGGCCGCCGGCCACGGGCTGTCCGGCGACGCGTGCCACTTCCTGGAGACCGCCACCGAGTGGGCCTGCCTCCAGGTGCTGGAGTTCTTCACCCGCCGCTCCACCTTCGTGGCCCGCACCCTGGTGGAGCAGACCCGGACGCAGTCCGAGCTGATCGCCCGGGTCGACGAGCTGATCACCCGCGTCCCGCGCCCCGACGCCCGCGACACCGCCTTCGAGCGCCGCTACCTGCCCTACCTCGCCCGGCAGCACGACCACCTCACCATCTACGGCATCGACCTGCGCGACTCCCCCGACCGCTGGCCGCTGGAAGTGGCGTACCTGAGCCTGGAGGCGACCGGTGCGCCGGACGGCACGGCCGAGCCGGCGCCGGACCAGCATCCCGGCGCACCGGCCCGGCTGCCCGCCGAGGAGGCCCTGCTCGCCGACTCCCGGGTCCTGCTGCGCGGCGACGCCGGCTCCGGCAAGACGACCCTGGTGCAGTGGCTGGCGGTCACGGCGGCCCGCGACGGCGACCGCGTCCCGTACGTGCTGCCCCTGCGCACCCTGGTCCGCACCGGGCCGCTGCCCGCGCCCGCCGACTTCCTCAAGGCGGTGGGCTGCCCGCTGAGCCCGCCGGAGGGCTGGGCCGACCGCGTCCTGGCGGCGGGCCGCGGCCTGGTCCTGGTGGACGGCCTGGACGAGATCCCGGCCGCCGAGCGGCACCGCACCCGCGACTGGCTGTGCGCCCTGCTGCGGGCCTACCCCGGCAACCGCTGGCTCGTCACCTCCCGCCCCACGGCCGTACGCGCCGACTGGCTGGCCCAGGAGGACTTCCGGGAGCTGTCCCTGGCCCCGATGCGCCCCTCGGAGGCCACCACGTTCGTCCGCCGCTGGCACCAGGCGGCGCGCGCACCCGAGTACGAGGGCCCGCTCCTGGAGGCCCTGCGGACCAAGCGCGACCTGGCCCGGCTGGCCACCAACCCGCTGCTGTGCGGCCTGATCTGCGCGCTGCACCGCGAGCGCCGCGGCTACCTGCCCACCGGCCGCAAGGAGCTGTACGACGCCGCCCTCGCGATGCTGCTGACCCGCCGGGACCGCGAACGCGGCACGACCGACGTGGACGACGTGGAGATCGGCGAGGAGGCGGCGCTGGAACTGCTGCAGCGGCTCGCCTACGCGCTGGTGCTGAGCGGCCGTACCGAGATGGACACCGAGACCGCCGAGGGCATCGTGGAGCGCTGCCTGCCCTCGGTCGCCCTGCCCGCCGGACCCGGCGCCGCGGCGGCGGTCCTGCACACCCTGCTGCTGCGCAGCGGCCTGCTGCGCCGGCCGGCCGAGGGCACCGTGGACTTCGTGCACCGCACCTTCCAGGACTACCTGGGGGCGCGGTACGCCGTGGAGGAGGGCCACCTCGACGTGCTGACCAGCCACGCCGAGGACGCCCAGTGGGAGGACGTCATCCGCATGGCGGTGGCCCACGCCCGCCCCCGCGAGCGCGCCTGGGTGCTGCGGCGGCTGCTGGCCCGGGACACCCCCCGGCTCACCCTGCTGGCACTGGCCTGCCTGGAGCACGCCGCGGCCCTGGAGCCGGGCGTACGGGCGGAGGTGGAGGCACGGGCCGCCGCGCTGATCCCGCCCCGGACGGCCCAGGACGCGCGGGCCCTGGTGGAGGCCGGACCGCTGGTGCTGGAGCTGCTGCCGGGACCGGAGGGGCTGAGCGACGCCGAGGCGCTGGGGGTCACGGTCACCGCGTCGGTGCTCGGCTCGGAGGAGCCCGCGGGCGCCCTCGGCGTGCTCCGCCGCTTCCGCTCCCACCCCTGCCTGGACGTCCGCCGCCAGCTCGTGGGCACCTGGGGCCGCTTCGGCACCGAGGAGTACGCGGCGGAGGTCCTCGACCATCTCGACCGCACCGGCCTCCGGATCAGCTGCGAGTCGGCGGAGCAGCGGGCGGCCCTGGCGGGGATGCGGCCCTGGACGAGCGTGACCTTCCGGGGCGCGCACCCGGCCGAGGAGATGGTGTCGGCCGTCCGCGAGCGCGCGGCCGTCACCTACCTGGACCTGTGCGACAACCCGCTGATCGGTGATGTGGGCGCGCTGCTGCCGTTCGGCTCGCTCGGCACCCTGTGGATCAAGGGCTGTCTCGCGGCCCACGGCCTGGACCGGCTCGCCCCGCTCTCCCTCGACAATCTCGGCTGCGGCCGGATCGCCGACCTGGCCGGCCTGGCGGCGCTGGACTCCCTGCGGCGGATCACCCTGGACCAGGAGCTGCCGGGTGACGCCCTCACCGACACGCTGCCGCTCCGTGCCCCGCTGGAGACCCTCTTCCTGGGCCGCGGCACCACGGCCCGGACGGGACTGCGCGGCCTCGGTCACTGGTCCGGACTCATCGACCTCGGCCTGGGAGAGCTGTCGACCGCCCCGACCGCCGACGACTGGCGCTCCGTGGCCGGGCTGCCCGCACTGGCCACACTGCACCTGAACGCGAGCCTCGTCGCGCGCTTCCCCGAGAGCATCGAGGCCATGCCGCCCCTGCCGGGCGTCGTCCAGCTGAGCATCCTCGCCCTGCGGGGCACCGAGGACCTGTCCGCCCTGGCCGCGCGCCTGCCCGCACTGCGCGAGGTCATCCTGCGGACCTACCCCGGCAGCCGCTTCCCGGCCGACCGGTACGCCGGGGCCTTCCCCGGCGTACCGGTGACGCTGGCCGAGCGCTGAAGAAGGGGCCGGTGCTCGAAAGCACCGGCCCCTTCCAGGCTCCGCCGTACCCCCGGAGGGCTACGCGTCCTTGCTCAGGTTCGGACCGGCTCCGCCGGCCGCCTGCTCGATCGGCGGGACGTCGGGCAGCGCCGACTTCTCCTCACCCCGGAAGGTGAAGGTCTTCTCGTCGCCCTCGCCCTCGGTGTCCACGACCACGATGTGACCGGGGCGCAGCTCGCCGAAGAGGATCTTCTCCGACAGCGAGTCCTCGACCTCGCGCTGGATGGTGCGCCGCAGCGGACGCGCGCCCAGCACCGGGTCGTAGCCCTTCTTGGACAGCAGCTCCTTGGCGGACTGGGACAGCTCGATGCCCATGTCCCGGTCCTTGAGGCGCTCGTCCACCTTGCCGATCATCAGGTCGACGATCCGCAGGATGTCCTCCTGCGTGAGCTGCGGGAAGACGACCACGTCGTCGACGCGGTTGAGGAACTCGGGCCGGAAGTGCTGCTTCAGCTCGTCCTGGACCTTGTTCTTCATGCGCTCGTAGTTGGTCTTGGTGTCACCCGAGGCCGCGAAGCCCAGGTTGAAGCCCTTGGAGATGTCCCGGGTGCCGAGGTTGGTCGTCATGATGATGACCGTGTTCTTGAAGTCCACGACCCGGCCCTGGGAGTCGGTCAGGCGACCGTCCTCCAGGATCTGCAGCAGCGAGTTGAAGATGTCCGGGTGCGCCTTCTCGACCTCGTCGAACAGGACGACCGAGAACGGCTTGCGGCGGACCTTCTCCGTCAGCTGGCCGCCCTCCTCGTAGCCCACGTAGCCGGGGGGCGAACCGAAGAGACGCGAGACCGTGTGCTTCTCGCTGAACTCCGACATGTCGAGGGAGATCAGCGCGTCCTCGTCACCGAACAGGAACTCGGCGAGCGCCTTGGACAGCTCGGTCTTACCGACACCGGAGGGGCCGGCGAAGATGAACGAGCCACCGGGACGCTTCGGGTCCTTCAGGCCGGCCCGCGTACGGCGGATCGCCTTGGACAGCGCCTTGACGGCGTCGACCTGGCCGATGACCCGCTTGTGCAGCTCGTCCTCCATGCGGAGCAGACGGCTGGACTCCTCCTCGGTCAGCTTGAAGACCGGGATGCCGGTGGCCGTGGCGAGGACCTCGGCGATCAGCTCGCCGTCGACCTCCGCGACGACGTCCATGTCGCCGGCCTTCCACTCCTTCTCCCGCTTGGCCTTGGCGGCCAGGAGCTGCTTCTCCTTGTCGCGCAGGGAGGCGGCCTTCTCGAAGTCCTGCGAGTCGATCGCGGACTCCTTGTCCCGGCGGACACCGGCGATCTTCTCGTCGAACTCGCGCAGGTCCGGCGGCGCGGTCATCCGGCGGATGCGCATCCGCGATCCGGCCTCGTCGATCAGGTCGATCGCCTTGTCCGGCAGGAAGCGGTCCGAGATGTACCGGTCGGCCAGGGTGGCGGCCTGGACCAGGGCCTCGTCGGTGATCGAGACGCGGTGGTGCGCCTCGTACCGGTCGCGCAGGCCCTTGAGGATCTCGATGGTGTGCGGCAGGGACGGCTCGGCGACCTGGATGGGCTGGAAGCGGCGCTCCAGGGCCGCGTCCTTCTCCAGGTGCTTGCGGTACTCGTCCAGGGTGGTGGCACCGATGGTCTGCAGCTCACCGCGGGCCAGCATCGGCTTGAGGATGCTGGCGGCGTCGATGGCGCCCTCGGCGGCACCCGCGCCGACCAGCGTGTGCAGCTCGTCGATGAACAGGATGATGTCACCGCGGGTGCGGATCTCCTTGAGCACCTTCTTCAGGCGCTCCTCGAAGTCACCGCGGTAGCGGGAGCCGGCGACCAGGGCACCGAGGTCCAGGGTGTAGAGGTGCTTGTCCTTGAGGGTCTCGGGCACCTCGCCCTTGACGATGGCCTGGGCGAGGCCCTCGACGACGGCGGTCTTGCCGACGCCGGGCTCACCGATCAGCACCGGGTTGTTCTTGGTACGGCGGGACAGCACCTGCATGACCCGCTCGATCTCCTTCTCGCGCCCGATGACCGGGTCGAGCTTGGACTCACGAGCGGCCTGGGTGAGGTTCCGGCCGAACTGGTCCAGGACGAGGGAGGTCGAGGGGGTGCCCTCGGCGGGGCCGCCGGCGGTGGCGGTCTCCTTGCCCTGGTAACCGGAGAGCAGCTGGATGACCTGCTGCCGCACCCGGTTGAGGTCTGCGCCCAGCTTGACCAGGACCTGGGCGGCGACACCCTCGCCCTCACGGATCAGGCCGAGCAGGATGTGCTCCGTGCCGATGTAGTTGTGACCCAGCTGAAGGGCCTCGCGGAGCGACAGCTCCAGGACCTTCTTGGCACGGGGGGTGAAGGGAATGTGGCCGGACGGGGCCTGCTGGCCCTGACCGATGATCTCCTCCACCTGCTGGCGGACCGCCTCAAGCGAAATGCCGAGGCTCTCCAGGGCCTTAGCGGCGACACCTTCGCCCTCGTGGATGAGACCCAGGAGGATGTGCTCGGTGCCGATGTAGTTGTGGTTGAGCATCCGGGCTTCTTCCTGAGCCAGGACGACAACCCGCCGCGCGCGGTCGGTGAACCTCTCGAACATCGTTAATCGCTCCTCAGAGCGGTCAGGCAGTGGGGGGAACTTCCCCTCCCTGTCCTTCCGCAGCTTAGTCCCGCAAGCGGGGACCGCTCATTCCAACTGCCGACACCGTCGATGGCCTCCTGACCCCGAACGCCGACATCTGCTCCAACCCGATGGTGCGAGACGATGTTCCCGCAGGCCAGGCAGATACCCCAGTCGCCAGTACGCCGATGGCGAACGTGAGACTCCTTTGCCCGGGTGCGGCCTGCGTGTCGCCCCCTCCCACTAGGCATGTCTTACCCGCACCGACTGACACTCCATGCGGCGCGCACCGGTTCCCTCCGCTATGGGCGAACAACCTTGCGCCCCTTCCCACCTCCGCGCGCCCCCTTGTTCGACACGGGGCGCGTGCACACAGCCACCCAGCGTAACCTCCGGGGCCTCCCGGTGGTTGCACCCGGCATGGCCGGCCGTCCCTCCCCGCTCACCGTTCCCGTCCCCGTCCCGCTCCCCCGCCGGCCGCCGGGTCCCGGCGGCGACGGCCGGGTGCGGCGCTGGTACGAGCGGGAGCTGGGCTGGGCGACGGCCCCCGGCAACCCGGTGCGGCTGGTCGTGGGCCACCGTTTCGACGTCCTGGACGTGCCGCTGGAGGCGGGGCGCGCGGCGCTGCGCCGCCTGGGGCCGCCGCTGTCCCCGGTGGCCGTGCGGGCGGACCGGATGCAGCTCCTGGTGGCCGCGGGCGGCGCGGAGGAGCTGCCGGGGCTGCTGCGCTGGCTGGAGTGGGGCGCGCTGGACCTGGATCTGGTGGGGCTGGGGGAGGGCGCGCTGATGGACGCGCCGGCGCCGCCCGGCGCCGGGCCGTGGCCGCGCCCGCCGGGTCAGGGCACTCCGCAGGGGGCCGCCGTGTGGCTGCGGCCCCCTGAGCCCGGGTGCGAGACCGGGACCTCGCTGCCGGCCCTGTCCGCGCTGTCCGCCGGGCCGGCCGTGGGGGGCGGCGAGGGCGCCCCCGATCTCGTACGCCTGGTGAGCACGCTGGCCACGCAGTGCCACCGGGTCCGGCTGCGGCGCGCGTGCGGCCGGCCACCGGAGTCGTCCTAGGCGGCCGGAGTCGGTCCTGGGCCGCCGGGCTTTTTGATTTCGACGGTCCGGACCTGCCGACCGGAGGGCCGACCCTGCGGCCGGACGGCGGCCGGCCCGGTCCCGCGACCGGACGGCCGTGCGCGGACGCCCGGCCCTCGGCCGCGGCCCGTCGGGCCGCTCATCGGCTCGTGTCAGCCGTTGGCCTTCTCGTACGCCTCGCGGATGGTCGCGGGAACGCGGCCGCGGTCGTTGACCTCGTAACCGTTCTCCTTCGCCCAGGCCCGGATCTGCGCCGTGTCCTGGCTGCCGCCGGCCGCGGCGGCACGCGTCTTCCCGCGACCGCCGGAAGCGCGGCCCCCGGTACGGCGGCCACTCTTCACATACGGGTCGAGAAGGCCACGGAGCTTGTCCGCATTGGCGGTGGTGAGATCGATCTCGTAGGTCTTGCCGTCCAGTGCGAACGTCACCGTCTCGTCCGCCTCGCCGCCGTCGAGGTCGTCGACAAGAAGGACCTGAACCTTCTGTGCCACCGGATTTCCTTTCATCGATAACGTGAGGGCCGGGGCTCGTCGGTGTCCGCCGTTTCGCCGTCCCCTGTTATATGCAGTGCTGCAGTACGTCGGAAAGCAAACCGCTTTTGCGGGAAAAACACAAACCCCTGGGAGAGACCGGACCATCATCCCGGACCGGAAACATGTGCGTTTCGGACATAGGGAACGCGGGCATGACCGGCCCGGCGGAATACGGCTTCCCCGCTCCGGCACCGACCGCCCGCGGCGGTCACAGATGCAGAAGCATCCGACTGTTGCCCAAGGTGTTCGGTTTCACTCGTTCGAGACCGAGGAACTCCGCTACGCCCTCGTCATAGGAACGCAGCAGCTCCGCGTAGACATCACGGTCGACCGGCGTCTCCCCGATCTCGACGAAGCCGTGCTTCCCGAAGAAGTCGACTTCGAAGGTCAGGCAGAAAACGCGGCGAACACCGAGCCGGCGCGCGGTCTGCAGCAACTTCTCCAGCAACTGATGGCCCACGCCGGCGCCCTTGAGGCCCGGCTTGACGGCGAGAGTGCGCACTTCCGCCAGGTCTTCCCACATCACGTGCAGTGCGCCGCAGCCGACGACCTCGGCGTTGTCGTCCCGTTCCGCGATCCAGAACTCCTGGATGTCCTCGTAAAGCGTCACGGTCGCTTTGTCGAGCAGGATGCGGCCGCGGGCGTAGTCGTCCAGCAGCCGGCGCACGGCCGGGACATCGTCGGTCCTGGCCCGCCGGACGGTGATGGCTTTTGCGGAGACTTCGGGTTGCTCTGCGGACATGAGCGGACGCTATCGCCCGTCGCCGCCCCGCACCGAGCCGGGGTTCCGGTCACCGGTTTCGGCGGCATCGGGGGTATCCGGGACTTCGCCGCGGACTTCGGGAGCCGCTTCCGGCGGGACTTCGGCCGGCGGTTCCGGCGGGACTTCGGCCGTGGCCGTGGTGCCTTCGACGATCCGTACGGCGTCCCGCAGGGCGCGCCGCTGTTCCTCGCTCATCATGCCGAAGAAGGCGACGAGAGCGGCGGCGGCGTTGTCACTCTGGGACCAGGCGTCGTTCATCAGCGCGGCGGCGTAGGCGGCCCGGGTGGAGACCGCCTCATATCGATAGGCCCGGCCTTCCGCTTCGCGGCGTACCCAGCCCTTCTGATGGAGATTGTCCAAAACGGTCATCACCGTGGTGTACGCGATGGACCGCTCCTGCTGGAGGTCTTCCAGGACTTCCCGAACGGTCACCGGGCGGTTCCACTTCCACACCCGCGTCATGACCGCGTCTTCGAGTTCTCCCAAGGGGCGAGGCACACTTCAGACCATAGTGGGAGATGACGGTAATGGCGTGCGGGACGTGCGCTTCTCCCGCGAACGATGACAGAAAGGGCGTACGGCCGGCGGTTCGGGCGGGGCCCGGGTCAAGGTCCGGGTCCGGGTCCACCGACTGCGGGCCGTACGCCCTGTCAGGCGTCGGGCGAGGCGGCGCCCGCGGCGGGGCCGGCGCCCTGCGTGCGGGCCAGGGCGGCGTCGACCGCCGCGTCCTCCTTGGCCTTGGCGGCCCCGCCCTGGGTCTTCACGATCACCCTGACCAGACCGATGAAGAACGCGGCCATGACGATCGGCGGAACGAGTGCGGAGACGTAGTCCATGGCTCCAGAGTAGCCACGGCCCCGGGACAAACAGGGGCGGGGTGGCCCGGACCGCTACACCACGGCGAGTCGCGCGGTGAGCCGCTGCTGCGGGGCGCCGGGCGGCGGGGCCGGCTTGCGGCGCGGGAAGACCTCGCCCGGGGTGGGGACGGGACGGCGGGCGGGCTTGGGGGTGCTGGGCGCGGGCTGGGCGGGCGCCGGGCGCTCCCCCGGCTTCGGCGCGGGCCGCTTCGCGGGCTCCTTGCCGCGCTCCGCGCCCTCGGCCGCCGCCCGGGCGGCCGGCACCACACCGCCGCTGAGCGCCCGTACGGGGCTCAGGGGGGTGCGGGAGGCCGGTACGGCGGCGATGGCGGCGGAGGTGGTGGAGGTGCCGGAAGTGCCGGAGGTGCCCTCTCCCGCCCCGCAGCGGCGCAGGAGGGCCGCCGCGGCCGGGTTGCCGCGCAGGGCGCGCAGGGCGGCCAGGTCGTCGGTCACGGGCTGGTAGCCGGCGCCGAGGGCCTCCGCCAGCAGGGTGAGGTAGCCGGCGGCCGTACCGGGCAGCGCGTCGCGGTAGCGGGCGAGGTCGGCCACCAGGAACGCGCGCAGCCGGGCGCCCTCGCGCATCGCCTCGTCGAGCGACTGGGCGAGCCGGAGGCAGTCCTGCGCGTCCTCGGCGCTGGCGGGACGCAGATGGAGGGCGACGGCGAGGGCGCGGCGGAGCACACGCAGCTCCTCCGCGCCGAACGCCATGCCGCCGCGGGTTCCGTATGGCGTGGGCATAGCCCGACCATACGCGCTAATCAGACAAATTCGACATAAGGCGCGGGTGTGGCGCGGGGGTGGCCGGTGGCCGGTGATCCTGCGGCGGCCCTGCCGCGGGCGGGAGGGCCGCCGGTGGTCACAGGCGGGACATGTTGCGTTCGTAGACCAGGCGGAGGCCGATCAGGGTCAGCCAGGGCTCGTGCTCGTCGATGGCGGAGGACTCGCCGAGCACCATGGGGGCCAGGCCGCCGGTGGCGATCACGGTGACGTCGTCCGGGTCGTCGGCCAGCTCGCGGGCCATGCGGCCGACGACCCCGTCGACCTGGCCGGCGAACCCGTAGACGATGCCCGCCTGCATCGCCTCGACGGTGTTCTTGCCGATCACGCTGCGCGGCCGGGCCACCTCGATCTTGCGCAGCTGGGCGCCCTTGACGCCGAGGGCCTCCACGGAGATCTCGATGCCGGGGGCGATGACGCCGCCGATGTACTCCCCGCGCGCGGAGACCGCGTCGAACGTCGTCGCGGTGCCGAAGTCCACGACGACGGCCGGACCGCCGTACAGCTCGACGGCCGCGACCGCGTTGATGATGCGGTCGGCGCCGACCTCCTTGGGGTTGTCGGTCAGGATCGGCACGCCCGTCTTGACGCCGGGCTCCACGAGCACGGCCGGTACGTCGCCGTAGTAGCGGCGGGTCACCTCGCGCAGCTCGTGCAGCACCGACGGCACGGTCGCGCAGATCGCGATGCCGTCGATGCCGTCGCCCAGCTCGTCGCCGAGCAGCGGGTGCATGCCCATCAGGCCCTGCAGCAGCACGGCCAGTTCGTCGGCGGTGCGCCGGGCGTCGGTGGAGATGCGCCAGTGCTCGACGATCTCGTCCCCGTCGAACAGGCCCAGGACCGTGTGGGTGTTGCCTACGTCGATGGTCAGGAGCATGGCCGGGTCTACTCCGCCTCGCGCAGGTCCAGGCCGATGTCCAGGATCGGCGAGGAGTGGGTCAGGGCGCCCACGGCCAGGAAGTCGACGCCGGTGTCGGCGTAGACCCGGGCGTTGTCCACGGTGAGCCGGCCGGACGCCTCCAGCAGGGCACGGCCCTCGACGATCGCCACGGCCTCCTCGCACTCGCCGGGCGTGAAGTTGTCCAGCAGGATCAGGTCGGCGCCCGCGTCGACGACCTCGCGCAGCTGGTGCAGGGTGTCGACCTCGACCTCGATCGCCAGGTCGGGGAAGGCCTCCCGGACCGCCTTGAAGGCCGGTCCCACACCGCCGGCGGCGACCACGTGGTTGTCCTTGACCAGGGCCGCGTCCGACAGCGACATGCGGTGGTTGACGCCGCCGCCGGCCCGGACGGCGAACTTCTCCAGGGACCGCAGTCCCGGTGTCGTCTTGCGCGTGTCGCGCACCTGGGCCGCGGTGCCCTCCAGGGCGTCCGCCCACGCGCGCGTGGCGGTGGCGATGCCGGACAGGCGGCACAGCAGGTTCAGCGCGCTGCGCTCGGCGGTCAGCAGGTCACGCGTGCGAGTGGTGACCGACAGCAGCTTCTGCCCGGCCGCCACCCGCACGCCGTCCTCGACGTGCCGCTCGACCTCGAACTCGTCCGTGCAGACGACCGAGAGGACCGCTTCGGCGACGCGCAGACCGGCCACCACGCCCGCCTCGCGCGCGGTGAAGTCACCGGTGGCCACGGCCTCCTCGGGGATGGTGGCGACCGTGGTCACGTCCACGCCGCCCGCCAGGTCCTCCTGGAGGGCGACGTTGGCGATGTCCTCGATCTCCACGGGGTCGAGGCCGGCGTCGGCCAGCAGCTGGGCGAGCGCGGGGTCGAGGCCGCACTCCAGGTACTCCTCGTCCGGGTCCGCGCCGCAGGCACAGCCGTCGCCGCAGCCGCCGTTCGGGGCGAGGGGAAGGTCGTCGGTGCTCACTGGTGTCACTGCTCCTGGGGACGGCGGGGCGCTGGGGCCTCGGGACGGGTCGGGGGGAAGTCTGCGGTGTCCGTGGTGTGCACGGCCGGGGTACCCGTGGGATCCAGCCGTACGACGAGGTGGCGGCGCCAGCGGGTGTCGTCGCGCTCGGCGTGGTCCTCGCGCCAGTGGCAGCCGCGGGTCTCCTCGCGCAGCCGGGCGGCGGCGACCAGGGCGTGGGCGACGCACAGGAGGTTGGTGGCCTCCCAGGTGTCGACGCCGGGCTCGGCGGTCTTGCCGTTCTCGTCGAGGGCGCCGCGCGCCTCGGCGCGCAGCCGCCCGAGCCGGTCGGCGGCCGTGGCGAGGGACTCGGCGGAGCGCAGCACGCCCGCGCCCTCGGTCATGATCCGCTGGATCGCGAACCGGGTCTCGGGGGCGAGCAGCGGGTGCGCGGGCTGCCCGGGCTGCGGTACGGGCTGCGCCGCGCGCGCGTGCAGGCCGTTCCCGGCGTGCTCCCGGGCGATGTCGGCGGCGATCCGCTCGGCGTAGACCAGGCCCTCCAGGAGGGAGTTGGAGGCCAGCCGGTTGGCGCCGTGCACACCCGTGCAGGCGACCTCTCCGCACGCGTACAGGCCGGGCACGGTGGTCCGGCCGCGGGAGTCGGTGCGTACGCCCCCGGAGGCGTAGTGGGCGGCCGGGGCGACCGGGATCGGCTCGGTGACCGGGTCGATGCCGTGGGCGCGGCAGGCGGCGAGGATCGTCGGGAAGCGGTGCTCCCACATGGCGGCGCCGAAGTGCCGGGCGTCGAGGAACATGTGCTCGGCGTCCTGCTCCTGCATCCGGCGCGTGATGCCCTTGGCGACGATGTCCCGGGGCGCCAGCTCGGCCAGTTCGTGCTGCCCCACCATGAAGCGCGTGCCGCCGGCGTCGACCAGGTGGGCGCCCTCGCCGCGCACCGCCTCGGAGACCAGCGGCTGCTGGCCCTCGGCGTCCGCGCCGAGGAAGAGCACGGTCGGGTGGAACTGCACGAACTCCAGGTCGGAGACGTCCGCGCCGGCCCGCAGGGCGAGCGCCACACCGTCGCCGGTGGACACGGCCGGGTTGGTGGTCGCGGAGAAGACCTGGCCCATGCCGCCGGTGGCGAGGACCACGGCGGGCGCGTGCACCGCGCCCACGCCGTCGTGCTGGCCCTCGCCCATGACGTGCAGGGTCACGCCCGCGGCGCGGCCCTCGGCGTCGGTGAGCAGGTCCAGGACGAGCGCGTTCTCCACGGTGCGCAGCCCGCGCGCGCGGACGGCCGCCACCAGCGCGCGGGAGACCTCCGCGCCGGTCGCGTCCCCGCCCGCGTGCGCGATGCGGCGGCGGTGGTGGCCGCCCTCGCGGGTGAGCTGGATGCCGCCCTCGTCGTCGGTGTCGAAGTGCGCGCCGGTGGAGATCAGCCGCCGTACGGCGTCGGGGCCCTCGGTGACGAGGAGCCGTACGGCCTCCTCGTCGCACAGGCTGGCGCCGGCCACCAGGGTGTCGTCCAGGTGCTGTCCGGGGGTGTCGCCCTCGCCGAGGGCCGCGGCGATGCCGCCCTGGGCCCAGCGGGTGGAGCCGTCGTCCAGGCGGGCCTTGGTGACGACGACCGTGTCCAGGCCGGCCGCCTCGCAGCGCAGGGCGGCGGTGAGCCCGGCGACGCCGGAGCCGACCACGACGACGTCCGCGGTGAGGGACCACCCGGGCGCGGGTGCGTGCAGTCGTATGCCTGTGCTGGTGCCTGTGCTGGTCACGAAGCGGCTCCAAGGGGTGCGGTGGACCCGGGGGTGGCGAAGGTGAGGGGCAGGTTGTCGATCAGCCGGGTCGCCCCGACCCGGGCGGCGACGGCGAGGACGGCCTCGCCGGTGAAGTCGTCCCCGATCTCGGTGAAGTCGGACGGGTCGACCAGGGCCAGGTAGTCGAGTTCCAGCGGCGGGTCGAGGCGGGCGGCCTCGTCCAGGACCAGCCGGGCGGTCGCACGGACGGCGGCGGCCGCGCCCGGGGCCGCCTTGGCGACGGCGGCGGCGTCGGCGGCGGCCCGGGACTCGCCCAGGGCGCTCAGGGCGTCGGCACGCGCACGCGTGGAGGGCACCTCGCGGGCCCGCGCGCGCAGCGCCTCCTGGGCCGCGTGCCGGTCCCGGCCCGCGAACAGGGCCTGGGACAGGGCGAGGGCGGTGCGCCGCTCCTTCGGGGCGAGGTAGCGGTTGCGGCTGGACAGGGCCAGGCCGTCGTCCTCGCGCACGGTCGGCACGCCGGCGATCTCGACACCGAAGTTCAGGTCGCGCACCATGCGCCGGATCAGGGCGAGCTGCTGGGCGTCCTTCTGGCCGAAGAACGCGGTGTCGGGGCGGGTGAGGTGGAGCAGCTTGGCGACGACGGTGAGCATGCCGTCGAAGTGGCCGGGGCGCACGGCGCCCTCCAGGCGTCCGCCCATGGGCCCGGCGGTGACGCGGACCTGCGGCTCGCCGCCCGGGTAGACCTCGTCCACGGAGGGCGCGAAGACCACGTCCGCGCCCGCCTGCTCGGCGACCTTGAGGTCGGCGTCCAGGGTGCGCGGGTAGCGGTCCAGGTCCTCGCCCGCGCCGAACTGCAACGGGTTGACGAAGACGGTGACGATCACGAACCCCTCGGGTCCGACGTGCTCCCGCGCGGCGCGCACCAGGGTGGCGTGGCCCTCGTGCAGGGCGCCCATGGTCATGACGACGGCGGTGCGCCCCGGCACGGCGGAGCGCTCGCGCACGCGCCGGAGGTCCTCGACGGCGGGGACCAGCTCGAAGGTGCGGCGGGGGCTCATCGGTCTTCCCTGTTCTCGGGGTGCTCGGGGTGCTCGGGGTGCTCGGGGTGCTCGGGGGCGTCCGGGGCGGCGGGGCTGCCGGAGCCCTTGGGCGGGTTCGTACCGCCGGGCCCGCCGGGGCCGCCGGTGCCGCCCGGGCTGTCGGTGCCGCCCGTGCCGCCGGTGCCACCGTCACCGTCGGACCCGTCCACGCCGTCGGCGAGCACTCCGAGCAGGTCCTCGGCCAGTTCGGGCTTGAGCAGCCCGTGGGCGAGGGCGCGGTCGGCGGTGGCGCGGGCCATCGCGAGGTAGCCGGCGACGGTCTGCGGGGCGTGCCGGCGCAGCTCGGCGATGTGGGCGGCGACCGTGCCGGCGTCCCCGCGCGCGACGGGGCCGGTGAGGGCGGCGTCGCCGGAGCGCAGGGCGTTGTCCAGGGCGGCGCCGAGCAGCGGGCCGAGCATCCGGTCGGGCGCCCCGACACCGGCCTCGCGCAGCAGCTCCATGGACTGGGCGACCAGGGTGACCAGGTGGTTGGCGCCCAGGGCGAGGGCCGCGTGGTACAGCGGGCGCCGTTCCTCGGCGATCCACTCGGGCTCGCCGCCCATCTCGATGACCAGCGCCTCGGCGGCCATCCGCAGCTCCTCGGGAGCCGTGACGCCGAAGGAGCAGCCGGCCAGCCGCTGCACGTCCACGGGGGTGCCGGTGAAGGTCATCGCCGGGTGCAGGGCCAGCGGCAGCGCACCCGCGCGCAGGGCGGCGTCCAGCACCTTCGCGCCGTACCGCCCGGAGGTGTGCACGAGCAGTTGTCCGGGCCGCACGGCGCCGGTCTCGGCGAGGCCCGCGACGAGTCCGGGCAGGGTGTCGTCGGGGACGGTCAGCAGGACCAGATCGGCGCGCTGGAGCACCTCGGCGGGCGGCATCAGGGGCACGCCGGGCAGCAACAGCTCGGCGCGCCGCCGGGAGGCGTCGGAGACTCCGGAGGCGGCCACCGGCCGGTGCCCGGCGAGCTTCAGGGAGGCGGCCAGCGCGGGGCCCACCCGGCCGGCGCCGACGACGCCCACGGTGAGCCGCGCGGGACGGTCCCTGGGGTCTGGTTGTTGGCTTGTACTCACGCGACGGTGGCCTTCCGTTCCAGTCCGCTCCGGGTACCGGACGATTTCTCGTCATGTTAACGCTATCGGTCCGCGAGAGGGGCGGTCGTCCACAGGCTGTGGGCTTGCGCACGTGCCCGCGGACGTCGCGGAATGCGGGTGCCCGCCGGCGCCGGCGCGCGGGATGATCCCCGGCATGAGCGATACGGCGGGACAGGCGGAACAGGTGGAACAGACGCGGCACCCCGACCACGTGGAACGGCCGGATCAGGACGTACGGCAGGACACGCGGAAAGACATACGGAAAGACATACGGCAGGACGGGGCGGCCGCGGCGGAGGAGCCGGGCGCGCGCCTGCGTGAACGGCGCATACGCGCACACCGGAGCGCGCGGCGGGTGCTCGCGCGCCTTGAGTACCTGGGCACGCTCCGGGAGCGGCTGGCCGTGTTGGACCGGGCGCGGGAGGTGTACGACCTCGACGAGGCGGCGGACCTGTACGGCGACGGGATCGTCACGGCCCTGGAGGAGAAGGTCGCCGGCCTGCTCGGCAAGGAGGCCGCCGCGTTCTTCCCGACCGGCACGATGGCCCAGCAGATCGCGCTGCGCTGCTGGGCACGGCGCACCGGCGACCCGGCCGTGGCCCTGCACGCCCTGTCCCACCCCGAGGTGCACGAGCGGCACGCCCTCAGCCAGGTCAGCGGCCTGCGCCCGGTACGGGTGACCAGTGAGCCCCGGCAGCCGACCGCCGAGGAGGTGCGCGACCTGGACGAGCCCTTCGGCACGCTGATGCTCGAACTGCCGCTGCGCGACGCCGGTTTCGTCCTGCCCTCCTGGGAGGAGCTGACACGGGTCGTCGAGGCGGCGCGCGAGCGTGACGCCGTGGTGCACTTCGACGGCGCGCGCCTGTGGGAGTCCACCGAGCACTTCGGCCGCCCGCTGCCCGAGATCGCGGACCTGGCCGACAGCGTGTACGTCTCGCTCTACAAGTCCCTCGACGGCTACGGCGGCGCCGTGCTCGCCGGGCCGCGGGAGCTGGTGGAGGAGGCCAGGACCTGGCGGCACCGGTACGGCGGGCTGCAGTTCCAGCAGTTCCCCACGGTGCTGTCGGCGCTCGCCGGCCTCGACCGGGAGCTGCCCCGCCTGCCGGAGTACGCACGGCACGCGCGCGTGGTGGCCGCCGCGCTGCGTGAGGGGTTCGCGGCGGCCGGCGTGCCCTGGGCGCGCGTGCACCCCGAGGTGCCGCACACCCACGAGTTCCAGGTCTGGCTGCCCCACGACGGGGACGCGCTCTCCGAGGCGGCGGTGCGCCAGGCGGAGGCCACCGGGACCCTGCTGTTCGGCCGCCCCTGGGACCGGGGCGGCCCCGGGCTGGCCTTCACCGAGGTCACCGTGCGCGCCGCCGGCCTGGAGTGGACGGCGGACGACGTCAAGGTGGCGGTCGCGGACTTCGCCGCACAGCTGGCGGCGGTCAGCGGCAGCCGGAACAGCTAGCGCCTGTCGTAGGGCCTGTCGCAGCCGCCCGATGGGAACGCCGGTCCAGGGGCCGCTCCGGGTGCCGGTCCATGTGCCGGTCCCGGGGCCGCTCCGGGTGCCGGTCCATGTGCCGGTCCCGGCTCCGGCTCGAAGCCACGCGCGGCCACCGGCTCAGGGCCGCGCGCAGCCACCGGCCCGCGATCACCGCGCGGAAGCGCCGGTGGTCGCGCAGCTCGCGCGCGACCTGCCAGTCGTTCAGGCCCGGCGCGGGCGGGGCCGGCTCGCCGTGCTGCCGGGCACGGTGGGTGTCCAGGAGGAACTGCTGGGTGATGCTCATGGTCGTATCGCCTTCACGGGACGGGATGGAACGGGCTCCGCGGCTGCCCCGGTCGTCCCAGGCTGCGCCGGAGGGCCGGGCGAAGTCCCGCCGATTGACGACGGCTGTCAATCGGCGGCCGCGTTGTCAGTGGCGGCGTGCACCATGGGGCCATGAGCGTGCGCATCGACATCACGGGGCTGCGGCCGGAACAGGCCGCCGTCGTGCCCTCTCCGCTGGCGGAGCTGGGCATGGCGCTGCACGCGCTGTCCGAGCCCGGACACCACCCGGGCCTCCAGGGCTGGGCCACGGGCGTGACCGCCCGGCTCGACCCGCATCTGGCCGACCGGATGTGCGAGGCGGACTTCCTGTGGCGCACGACGTTCTCCGACCTCTTCCTGCCGTACGCCGGCCTCCCCGGCGGCGGGCTGCCGGGCCAGACGCTCGCCGAGGAACTGGACCTGCTGGACAAGCTGTCCGACGAGCAGTTCGTGGACGCGGCCCTGGAGTTCACCTGCGCTCTGCCCTACGCGGAGCCGGGCGCCGGTCCGCTCGGTGACGAGCGGCTGCGCCGCCGCGCCCTGGAGCTGGCCGCCGCGCGCGGGCCGCAGCAGGTGCGGTTCAGCGAGCGGCTGCTGGCCGACCCGCCCCGGATCAGGGCCTGGCTGCGGCAGTTCCTCCAGGACTGCGACGCGGCGTTCTTCGCGGAGACGTGGTCCCGGCTGCGCCACCAGCTCGCCGCGGACGCCCGGCACAAGACGGAGCTGCTGCGCCGCCGCGGCCTGGCCGAGGCGCTGGCCGCGGTGTCCCCGGCGGTCGCGCTGGACGAGGCGGCCGGGCGGATCACGGTCGACAAGCTCGGTGAGGGCCGCACGGCCACGGCGGACCACGGCCTGCTGCTCGTCCCGACGAGCCTGGGCTGGCCCCACCTCATGGTGCTGCACCGCCACGCCTGGCAGCCGGTGCTGCACTACCCGGTGGGCTCACCTGAGCTGTCCGCCCCGCCCTCGGTGGAGCAGCTGACCCTGCGCATGTCGGCGCTGTCCCACCCGGTGCGGATGCGGCTGTGCCGCAGCCTGGCCCGCAGCGCCTTCACCACCGGCGAGCTGACCCAGGCGCACGGCATGACCGCCCCGGAGATATCCCGGCACCTGAGCGTGCTCAAGAAGGCGGGCCTGGTCACCACGCGCCGCCGCGGCCGGTACGTCTACCACCAGCTCGACGTGGCGATGGTGGCCCGCCTGGGCAGCGACTTCCTGGAGGGCATCCTCCGTTAGGGCACCGGACGGTCCTCGACAGGGGCGGCCCGGTCGAAGGCGGACGGCGGCCCGGTCGAAGGCCGGCGACGGCTCACCCGTACAGGAGGGACGACGGCTCACACGTACAGGGGAGGGAGGGGGGCTCACACGTACAGGGGAGGGACGACGGCTCAGTCGAACCGGATGTGCCGGATGCCGACCCCCGCCTGCCGGAGCCGGGTCCGCAGCGGGCCCCCGGTGCGCGGCCGCAGCGTCAGTCCGGCCAGGACGGCGATCCGGTCCGCCGTCTTCGGCACGGTCGAGTGGTCCGTCCACAGGTGCTCGGCGAACTCCGGCTCGCGCAGCCGCGACAGGCAGTGGTCGAGCTGCCGCTCGGCCCAGCTCTCCCGGCCCGGACCGGCGGCTTTCCCTCCGACGGACTTCCCCCCGACGGCCTTCCCGCCGGCGCGCTTCATCAGGTGCATGGCCCTGCGTTCCCGCAGCCGCCCGATCACGGTCTCCCGCTCGGCGAGCAGGGTGAAGTGGCGTACGTCGTGGCCGAGTTCGCGCAGCCGACCCACCGTCTCCGCGAAGTGACCGGAGTCGGTGACGGTCATGGGGGCGATCACCACGCCCTCGTGCCGGGTCAGCGCCAGATCGAGCACTTCGACCACACCCTGCCGCCAGGACACCAGCTCCTGGAAGTCGCCCCGCAGTCCGGGCGGCAGCATGCGGCGCAGCCCGAACCCGGCGTGCTCGGGATCGCAGATGACGCTGCCCGGCAGCCGGCGCTGGATCTCGTGTGCGGTCTGTGTCTTGCCGCCCCCGAAAGGGCCGTTGATCCACAGGAGCATGCGCAGACCCTACCGGCGGCCGGCTGCCCGAGAGGCGGGGGGGGCGGCCGGGTGCCCGAGAGGCCGGGCGGCCGGGCGCTCAGCCGAGGCCGGGCGGCCGGGCGCTCAGCCGAGGCCGGGCGGCCGGGCGCTCAGCCGAGGCCGCCCGCCCGGACGAGGCCCGTCTCGTAGGCGAGGACCACGACCTGTACGCGGTCGCGCAGGCCGAGCTTGGTCAGGATGCGGCCCACGTGCGTCTTCACGGTCGCCTCGGAGAGCACCAGCCGGGCGGCGATCTCGCCGTTGGACAGGCCCTGCGCGACCAGGATCATGACCTCGCGCTCGCGCTCGGTGAGCCGCTGCAACTCCTTGTGCTGCGGCTCACCACCGCCGGTGGGCAGCATCGGCGCGAAACGGTCGAGCAGGCGGCGCGTGGTGGACGGCGCGACCACGGCGTCACCGCTGTGCACGGCGCGGATCGCGGCGAGCAGGTCACCGGGCGGCACGTCCTTGAGCATGAAGCCGGAGGCGCCCGCCTTCAGCCCGGAGAAGGCGTACTCGTCGAGGTCGAAGGTGGTCAGGATGAGCACCTTGGGCGGGTCGGGCTCCGAGCAGATGCGGCGGGTGGTCTCCACCCCGTCCAGCTTGGGCATGCGGACGTCCATCAGCACCACGTCCACCGCGGTGGCCCGCAGCACCTGGAGGGCCTCGACGCCGTCGCCCGCCTCGGCGACGACCTCCATGTCCGGCTGGGCGGCGAGCACCATCCGGAATCCGGTGCGCAGCAGCACCTGATCGTCGACGAGCATCACGCGGATCGTCATCGGGGTCCTCTTCTTCCGTCTCGGGGCAGGGCAGCGGGCCGGTGCAGGACAGCGGGCCGGTGCTGGGCAGCGGGCCTGTGCTGGGTGCGTCAGTGCGCCGGTTTGAGCGGCAGCAGCGCGCTGATGCGGAATCCGCCGCCGGGGCGGGGGCCCGCGTCCAGCGTGCCGCCGACCATACCGACGCGCTCGCGCATGCCGATCAGGCCGTGCCCCTGGCCGTCGGCACCGCCCTCCTCGTACAGCTCGTGCGGGGCGCCCTTGCCGTCGTCCTCGACGAGCAGGCCGAGGCCGTCGTCGAAGTACACCAGGCGCACACTGGCGCCCGCGTCCGGGCCGCCGTGCTTGCGGGTGTTGGTGAGCGCCTCCTGCACGATGCGGTACGCGGTCAGCTCGACGCCGCTGGGCAGCGGGCGCGGGGTGCCCTCCACCCGGAAGTCGACCGGCAGCCCGGAGCCCCGGCACTGCTCCACGAGGTCCTCGATCTGCTCGGCGTTGGGCTGCGGCACGTACTCGCCGCCCTCCTTCGGCTCGCCGGTGCGCAGCACGCCCAGCAGGCGGCGCATCTCGGCGAGGGCCTGGCGGCCGGTGGAGGAGATGGTCTCCAGCGCCTTCTTGGCCTGGTCGGGCGCGGCGTCGAGGACATAGGCGGCGCCGTCGGCCTGCACCACCATCACCGACACGTTGTGCGCGACCACGTCGTGCAGCTCCCGCGCGATGCGGGCGCGCTCGGCGGCGACCGCCACCTTGGCCTGCGCCTCGCGCTCCTTCTCCAACCGGGCGGCCCGCTCCTCCAGCTGCGCGAAGTAGGCGCGGCGGGTGCGCATGGAGTCGCCCAGCACCCAGGCCAGGGCGAACGGCACGGTCGTGAAGACGGCGATGGCGACATTGCCGGCCACGCTGGAGTTCTGCTGCGGCCAGCGGAGCTGCGCCAGCGACGCCGCGCACATCCCGGCGGCCAGCGCGAACCGGGAGGCCCAGCGGGCGCCGATCGCGGCCACCGTGTAGATGATCACCAGCAGGGCGAAGTCGGCGACCGTGGTCTGGATGTCCAGCACCAGCTGCGCCACGCCGGTCGCCACCGCCAGCACCATCATCTTCTCGGGCGTCCGGCGGCGCAGCGCCACCACCACGCTCAGCACCGCGGACACCGCCAGCGCCGCGGCGAACGATCCGTGCCGTCCCGGCGTCCCGCCGCCATTCGCCGAAGTCAGGCCGGAGATCCCGAGCAGGACGAGGGCCCAGAAGCCGTCGACCCACGTCGGGTGCCTGCGGAGAAAGTCATAGAGACGCTGCACGTAACCCAGAGTAGGGAAACGGGGTAGGCGCAGGGGTCAACCGGAGGGTCGATCCGCACTCGCCGCGCGTACTCCCCAAGGTGGAGGCTGTGATCACCCGTGTGCTTAGTCTGGCCCGGTGACGGACGGGACGAGGGAGCCGCGGTGGCGCGGCTGGGGCGCGGCGGCGCGGGACGCGCTGTACGGTTCTGCGGGCTTCTACCGGCGGCCCGAGGGCCCGGCCGGGCACTTCCGCACGTCCGTGCACGCCTCGCCGCTGTTCGCGGCGGCCGTGGCCCGGCTGCTGTGCCGGGTGGACGAGGCGCTGGGCCGCCCGGCGGCGCTCGGTTTCGTCGACATGGCGGCCGGGCGCGGCGAACTGGCCGCCGGGGTGCTCGCCGCGCTGCCCGCGCCGGTGGCCTCCCGCGCGCGGGTGTACGCCGTCGAGATCGCCGCCCGGCCGCCGGGCCTCGACCACCGGATCGAGTGGCTGAGCGAGCCCCCGCGTCACCTCACCGGAGTGCTGTTCGCCAACGAGTGGCTGGACAACGTGCCGGTGGAGGTGGTGGAGACGGACTCCGCGGGCGTACCCCGGCGCGTGCTCGTCCGGCCGGACGGGACCGAACGGCTGGGGGAGCCGGTGGCGGGCGAGGAGGCCCGTTGGCTGGACCGGTGGTGGCCGCTGCCGGACGGACCGGGGTTCCGCGCGGAGATCGGCCTGCCCCGGGACACCGCCTGGGCCGCGGCGGCCTCCTGTGTGGACCGGGGCCTGGCGGTCGCCGTCGACTACGCGCACACGCGCGGCTCCCGGCCGCCCTTCGGCACGCTCACCGGTTTCCGGGAGGGGCGCGAGACGGCGCCCGTGCCGGACGGCTCCCGCGATCTCACGGCGCACGTCGCCCTGGACGCGTGCGCCGCCGCCACGCCGGGCGCACTCCCCGGCGCACGGCTGCTCACCCAGCGCGAGGCCCTGCACGCCCTGGGCATCACCGGCGTACGCCCCCCGCTGGCGCTCGCCTCCACCGACCCGGCGCGGTACGTGCGCGCCCTGGCGGCCGCCGGTGCGGCGGCCGAGCTGACCGCGCCGGGCGGGCTCGGCGACTTCGGCTGGCTGGCGCGGCCGGTGGGCCTGCCCCGCGGCCTGGCCGGTCTACTTGTCGATGTCCCCGACCACGAAGAACAGTGACCCCAGGATCGCCACCATGTCCGCGACCAGCGTCCCCGGCAGCAGCTCGGTGAGCGCCTGGATGTTGTTGTACGACGCCGAGCGCAGCTTCAGCCGGTACGGGGTCTTCTCGCCCTTGCTGACCAGGTAGTAGCCGTTGATGCCGAGCGGGTTCTCGGTCCACGCGTACGTGTGCCCCTCGGGCGCCTTGAGGACCTTGGGCAGCCGCTGGTTGACCGGGCCGGGCGCCAGCTCGGCCAGCCGGTCCAGGCAGGCGTCGGCGAGGTCGAGCGCGTTGTGGGTCTGCTCCAGCAGGCACTCGAACCGGGCCAGGCAGTCGCCCTCCTGCCGGGTGACCACCCGCAGGACGTCCGCCAGCTCCCCGTACGCCAGGTACGGCTCGTCGCGGCGCAGGTCGAAGTCGACGCCCGAGGCGCGCGCGATCGGCCCGCTCACCCCGTAGGCGTGCACGGCGCGCGGCGACAGCGAGCCCACGCCCCGCGTGCGCCCCCGGAAGATCTCGTTGCCGAGCACCAGATCGTCGAAGACGTCCATGCGGGAGCGCACGGCGGCGACGGCTCCCCGCGCGCGTGTGGCCCATCCGGCCGGCAGGTCCTCCTTGAGGCCGCCGACCCGGTTGAACATGTAGTGCATCCGGCCGCCGGAGACCTCCTCCATCACGTTCTGGAGGACCTCCCGCTCCCGGAACGCGTAGAAGACAGGGGTGATCCCGCCCAGCTCCAGCGGGTAGGAGCCGAGGAACATCAGGTGGTTGAGCACCCGGTTCAGCTCGGCGAGCAGCGTGCGCGTCCACACCGCCCGCTCGGGCACCTCCATGCCGAGCATCCGCTCCACGGCCAGGACCACGCCCAGCTCGTTCGAGAACGCCGACAGCCAGTCGTGGCGGTTGGCCAGCATGATGATCTGCCGGTAGTCGCGGGCCTCGAACAGCTTCTCCGCGCCCCGGTGCATATAGCCGATCACCGGCTCCGCGCGCGTGATGCGCTCGCCGTCCAGCACCAGCTTCAGCCGCAGCACCCCGTGCGTGGACGGGTGCTGGGGCCCGATGTTGAGCACCATGTCGGTGCTCTCCGCGGCGCCGCCGATCCCGACCATGGTCTCCGTCGTAGGAGTCATGGCCCCAGTCTGTCGTACGTACGCTTGCCCCATGGAAACGGGGAGCCTGGAGTACGAACGGGCGGCCGGGGACGATCCGGCGTGGACCGCGCTGCCGCCCGGCCTGCTGCGGATGCGGCGGCTGCTGCTGGTGGTGTGGCTGGGGCTGCTCGCCGTGGCCCTGGGGGTGCTGCTCGGGCTGCTGGCCGGTCCGGCCTGGGCGGCGTTCGCGCTGCTGCCGCTGGCGCTGCTGGCCTGGGGCTGGGTGCTGCTGGGCCGCAACTGGCGCTCCTGGCGGTACGCCGAACGCGCCGACGACCTGCTGATCGGCCGGGGCGTGCTGTGGCGCGAGGAGACCGTCGTGCCCTACGGGCGGATGCAACTGGTCGAGGTCACCTCCGGGCCGGTGGAACGGCACTTCGGGCTGGCCACCGTGCAGCTGCACACGGCCGCCGCGGCGACCGACGCGACCATCCCCGGTCTGGACCCGGCCGAGGCGGAACGACTGCGCGACCGGCTCACCGAGCTGGGCGAGGCACGATCGGCGGGGCTGTGACCGCGGCGGGGGACGAAGCGGCGATAGGCGAGGCCCCGGAGCCCGGGGACGGGCGGGCCGTGGCCGAGCGGCGGCTGCACCCCGTGACGCCGCTGCGCCGGGCGTGGGCGCCGGTCGCGCTGCTCGCCGGGTGGGCCGCGCACGACCCCGGGCAGGCCCAGGAGCAGCTGACCCGGCTGACGACGGCCTGGCTGCTGGCCGGGCTCGCGGCGCTCGTCGCGGCGGGCGCCGTGTACGGAGTCCTGTCCTGGTGGTTCACGTACTTCGCGGTCACCGACACCGAACTGCGCATCCGCACCGGCCTGTTCTTCCGCCGCACCGCGCACATCCGGCTGGAACGGCTCCAGGCCGTCGACGTCACCCGCCCGCTCCTCGCCCGGCTCGCGGGCGTGGCCAAGCTCAAGCTCGACGTCATAGGGACGGCCAAGAAGGACGAACTCGCCTTCCTCGGTGAGGACGAGGCCCGCGCCCTGCGCGCCGAACTGCTCGCCCGCGCGGCCGGTTTCGCCCCCGCCACCGCCCGCGAGGCCGGTGAGGCACCCGCGCGGGAACTCGTCCGGGTGCCCGCGCGCGTGATCGCCGTCTCGCTGCTGCTGATCGGTGCGACCTGGGGCTCGCTGGCCGCGGCCCTCGTCGTGCCGTCGCTGCTGTGGCTGGCCACCCACAGCCTGTGGACGGTCCTCGCGACCGCGCTGCCCCTGCTCGGCGGGGCCGTCACCGGCAGCGTGAAGCGTTTCGTCGGCGCCTACGACTGGACGGTGAGCGAGTCCCCCGACGGACTGCGCATCGACCGGGGCCTGCTGGACCGCACGCACGAGACGGTGCCGCCGGGCCGCGTCCAGGCCGTACGGATCGTGGAACCGCTGCTGTGGCGGCGCCATGGCTGGGTGCGGGTGGGCCTGGACGTGGCCGGCTCGTCGAACTCGGTGCTGCTGCCCGTCGCCCCGCGCGAGGTCGCCGACTCCCTGGTGGCGCGGGTCCTGCCCGGAGTGACGGTGCCGGCCGCCGCCGACCTGCTGCCGGTGCCGCGGCGCGCCCGGTGGTGCGCGCCGGTGCGCCGGCGGGGCTACGGGATCGCGGTCACCGACACGGTGTTCGCCGCCCGGCACGGACTGCTGCGGCGGCGGCTCGCGCTGGTGCCGCACGCCAAGGTGCAGAGCGTACGGCTGACGCAGGGGCCCTGGCAGCGGCTGTGGAAGGTGGCCGACGTCCACGTGGACACGGGCGCGAACAAGACCGTCACCGCCGGGCTGCGGGACGCCGGGGAGGCGGCCGGACTGCTGCGCTCCCAGGCGGAACGCTCCCGCACGGGGCGGCGCGGGGCGCGGCCGGACCGGTGGATGACCTAAAGCTCCGCGTCCGGGAGTTGGGGCACGGGTAAGGGGCGCGGCACCATGTGCCGCGCCCCTTACCCTGTGCGCCGTTCCCGCTCCCGCGCGCCGCTCAGGACGCCGCGGTCCGCAGGTCCAGTACGTCGAGCTGTTCCGTCTCGTCGTGCGCCGTCAGGTCGATGACCTGGCCCACGGCCCGGGCGTCGGTTACGGGGCCGGCCGGGCGGTACGCCGACTCCGACTCGGCCTTGTGCAGGGCGAGGGCCTCCTGGCCGACCACATCGGCCAGGTCCTCGTTCTGCACGGCCTCCAGGTCGGCGGACGGCTCCTCCTTCTTCGTACCGAAGAAGTCGAACCCGCCCCCGGTCACCGGCCGCCGTACGGGCGCGGCGGGCACGACGGCCACCGCGGTCGGCACGGTGAAGTGCCCGGCGGACGGCTGCGCGACCCTGCCCGCCGCGCCCGCCGCGACGGGCTCAACCGGCTCCGCGTCCCTGGTGGGTCCGGGGGTCTCGGGCCGCTCCGGCTCCCCGGCAGATTCAGCAATCTCGTCAGGCTCCGACTGCCCGGCCCGTTCGGCAGTCGCGCCCTGCTCCACCTCCCCGGCCCGTTCGGCAGTCGCGCCCTGCTCCGCCTCCCCGGCCCGTTCGACGGTCCCGCCCCGTTCCGTCTCGCGGCCCGGTTCTGCGGCCTCGCGCCGCTCCGTCCCCCGGCCCGGTCCGGCAATCCCGACCGGCTCCGGCTCCCCGGCCGATTCGGCAGCCGCGCGCTGGTCCGCCTCCCCGGCCGGTGCGGCGGTCCCGCCCGGTTCCGTCCTCCGGCCCGGTTCGGCGGCCACGCGCCGCTCCGGCTCCCCGGCCGATTCGGCGGTCTCGCCCTGCTCCGGCTCCCCGGGCGTCAAGGCGGCGGCCACGCGCGCGGGTGCGGCGGCCGCCTCGGGCTTCCCCTGCGGTCCGTCCTCCCGCGCGGGGGCCGCTCCGGCCTTCCCGCCGGTCTCCTCGCGCGCCTCACCGGACGGCCCGGGCGCCGTGCGGTCGTCGCCGGACGCCGCGAGCCGGGCCAGCGCGGCCCCGGCCCGCTGGAACAGCCGGGCACCCTCGGCGGAGAACACGGCGGGCGCCACGTCCGCCGGCTGGTCCCCCACGGGCTCGACGGACTCGGCGGACTCGGCCGAATCGGCGCGCCCGCCGTCCACGGCACCGGTCGGCCCGGCCGGCAGCGCGGGGACGTCGGTGCCCGCTTCCAGCTCCAGCAGCCGGCGGCCCTCCAGGGCGCTGGCGCGCTCGGTCTCCGCGGTGGCGTAGCGGCGCAGCAGTGCCGCGTGTTCGTTGCGCAGCCCCGCCAGTTCCGTGCGCTTGGCGCGCAGCTTCTGCTCCAGTCGGCCCCGCAGTTCGCGCGACTCGTCGAGGTCGGACTCCAGTTCGGCGACGCGTTCCTCGAAGCGCCACTCGTCACTGGCCCGCGCGCGCGTGAGGTCGGCCACCCGGCGGCCCGCCTGGGTGTCCCAGCGGCGCAGGACGATCGCGCCGGCGACCGCCGTCACCGCGGCGGCCGCGGCCAGGGAGCGCAGCACCAGCGGCGCGGTGACCACCCAGGGGCCCAGGGCGCAGACGACGGAGACGCCGGCGATCGCGGAGGGCGGCAGCAGCCTGTGCAGAGGAGGGGAATGGCGGTGACGTCCACGTGGCATGGCCAGAAACTTACCGCGCGTAGGCGAATCGTGGTGGGCCGCCCCGCAAAAAGGCGGCCATACCGAAACCTTCCCCGCACATGCCGAGTTCAGAACGAGTGCGTACCCGAGTACGTACCCGAGTTCCCGGGGAATTCAAGATCATTTTCAGCGCTCGGCCAGCCGCGCGCTGATCCACTCCAGCGACCCCGGGATCTCCCGCAGCCAGGTGTTGAAGTTGTGGCCGCCGCTCTCCAGGATGATCGACGAGATACGGGTCCTGCCGGTGGCCTTGACGTCGTCGATGAACTTCATCGTGGCCCGGTAGTCGGACTCGCCGCGCCTGCTGCTGGTGACGAGCAGCGAAGTGTCGGGAGCAGGCTCGTGCTTGATGCTCCATGACAGGTCGGCACGATTCTTCAGATTCTTGTTCCCCTGGAAGAGATCACCCGTGGTGGGGTCGATCGCCGCCTTGTAGTAAGGCGACAGGCCCACTCCGGCGCCGTACACCGAGGGGTGGTGCATGGCGATTTTCAGCGCGCAGTAACCGCCCGTGGAATCACCGATGATGCCCCAGCCGCCCGGCTTCTTCGCGACCCGGTAGTGACCGGAGACGGCGTCCGGCAGATCCTTGCCGAAGAAGGTCTCGGACTGCGGGCCGCCCGGCACGTCCACGCACTCGGTGTCGCGCGGCGGCGCCACGGTCGGCCGCAGCATCACCAGGATCATCGGCTGCATCCGGCCCTTCTTGGCCAGGTCCTGCGCCGTACGCGGGTAGTCGAGCTTGCTGATCAGGGCCTGGGCGGTGCCCGGGTAGCCGGTGAGGACCACGGACGCGGGGAACGTGCGCGTGCGGTACTGCGGCTGGAAGTACTCCGGCGGCAGGTATATGAACGCGGGGGAGGCGATCCGGGAGGAGCTTCCCGCGATGTCGACCTCCTGTATCTGCCCCGTCAGCTGCGGCCGGCTCCCGCCGGAGACCTGCACCTTCTGGGTGCCGACCACCTTGAGCGGGCCGACGGCGCCGCCCGCCGCGTGGTCGACGACGACACCCTGGTCGGTCTCCTGGCCGAACAGGTCGGCCCAGCTGGCGTAGAAGCCGAAGGCCTGGTTGGTGGCGAGGCCGACGCAGGCGAAGATCGCCACCTGGGTGGCCAGCAGGACGCCGACCCGGCCGCCGACCGCCCGCCAGTTGCGGCGGGCCAGGCGCGGCCAGAGCCACACCGTAGCGACGAACAGCAGCACGGCGAACAGCACCGCCAGTGCCAGCACCTTTTTGCTCGTGAGACCCATCGGCTCTTTCCTGCCTGCACTCCACGCCCGGCCCGCCGGCGCCTCCTCGGCGCGAGCCGGCCCGCGGCTTCTCCTGGTTCGACCCGCATTTCGGACGAGGAGTGAACCTCTCTCCCCCGGACGTCGTCCTAGAGGACGCAGTGTCGCCGGATGCCCGCGGCACCGGATTCAAGGTCTCTCGCAGAACTATGGGATGCGATGTCTGTCAGGATAGATGGGGAAATGCCGGACGAGGTTCCGAGCCGATCAGGTCGGCTCCGGCGCATACTGCGTGGTCCGCGCCCCGAGGTCGTACCCACCCTCATCGGCCGGGCCTGCGCCGTCGTGGGCCTCCTGGACATTGCCGCAGGCGTCTTCCCACGCTTCCGGCACAGCCGTATGCACGCCATCACCGAGGTGCTGCCGGGCTCGTTCGGCCCGTTCATCGCGGCGCTCTCGCTCAGCGCCGGCGTGCTCCTGCTGCTGCTCGCGCACGGCCTGCGCCGGCGCAAGCGCCGGGCGTGGCGCGCGGCCGTGGTGCTGCTGCCGGCCGGTGCGGCGGCCCAGTTCGTCTACCGGCACTCGGTGATCGGCGTCATCATCTCGCTGGTGCTGCTGGCGCCCCTGCTGATCCACCGCAAGGAGTTCTCGGCCCTGCCGGACCCGCGCAGCCGGTGGCGGGCGCTCACCAACTTCGTGCTCATGAGCGCCGGCTCGGTGGCCCTGGGCATGCTGATCGTCAGCGTCCACACGGACCGCATGGTCGGTGACCCCAGCGTGGCGGACCGGCTGACCCACGTGGTCTACGGCCTCGTCGGCTTCGAGGGCCCGGTCGACTACCAGGGCAACACCTCCTGGACCGTCGCCTACTCCCTCGGCGCGCTCGGCTGGATCACCGCGGTCACCACGATCTACCTGGCCTTCCGCCCCGAGCACCCGGCCGCACGCCTCACCGAGGAGGACGAGAGCCGACTGCGCGACCTGCTGACCAAGCACGGCCGCCGCGACTCCCTCGGCCACTTCGCGCTGCGCCGCGACAAGGCGGTCGTCTTCTCCCCCAGCGGCAAGGCGGCGGTCACCTACCGCGTCGTCTCCGGCGTGATGCTGGCCAGCGGCGACCCCATCGGTGACGTCGAGGCATGGCCCGGCGCCATCGAGCGCTTCATGGACGAGGCCAAGGCCCACTCCTGGACGCCCGCCGTCATGGGCTGCTCCGAGACCGGCGGTGAGGTGTGGACCCGCGAGACCGGCCTGGACGCCCTGGAGCTGGGCGACGAGGCGGTGGTCGACGTCGCGGATTTCTCCCTCTCCGGCCGCGCGATGCGCAACGTCCGCCAGATGGTCAAGCGCATCGAGCGGGCCGGTTACGAAACCCGGGTGCGGCGCGTCCATGACCTGGGCGGCGCCGAGCTGGAGCGCGTCCGGCAGGCCGCCGAGGACTGGCGCGGCACCGACACCGAGCGCGGCTTCTCCATGGCGCTCGGCCGCATCGGGGACCCCACCGACGGCGACTGCCTCATAGCCACCGCGCACAAGCACGACGACGAGCCCGGCGAGTACGGCGACCTGAAGGCGATCCTGCACTTCGTGCCCTGGGGCACGGACGGCGCCTCCCTGGACCTGATGCGCCGCGACCGCTCGGCCGACCCCGGCATGAACGAACTGCTGATCGTGGCGGCGCTGCAGGCCGCCCCCAAGTTCGGCATCACCCGGGTCTCGCTCAACTTCGCGATGTTCCGCTCGGCGCTGGCACGCGGTGAGAAGATCGGCGCCGGCCCGGTGCTGCGCGCCTGGCGCGGGCTGCTGGTGTTCCTCTCCCGCTGGTTCCAGATCGAGTCGCTGTACAAGTTCAACGCCAAGTTCCAGCCACGCTGGGAGCCGCGCTTCGTCGTCTACCGGGCCTCCTCCGACCTGGCCCGCATCGGCTTCGCCGCCATGCAGGCGGAAGGCTTCGTCACCTTCGCCCTGCCGCTCCCGCGCTTCCTGCGCCGGCGCCGGGCCGCCGCCGCCCAGCGCGCCTGCGCGCACTCCGTGACGGAGGGCGACGTCCGCGCGGCGTGAGACACCCCTGTACGGCCCGGGGCGGTACCTCCACGCGGAGGTACCGCCCCGGGCCGTTCCGTGCCGCCTCCCGCGCGGGAGGGCGCCCCGGGGAGCGCCGGGGCAGGGATCTCGGGCAGGCGCCCGGGGCCTACGCTGAACATATGAGCAACCAGAGCGGGCGCGGCCGAGTGACGGGCCTTCCGGCATGGGACCGGTGCGCGGTCATGGGGGTCGTGAACGTGACCCCCGATTCCTTCTCCGACGGCGGCCGCTGGTTCGACACGACCACCGCCGTCAAGCACGGCCTCCACCTGGTCGCCCAGGGCGCCGACCTCGTCGACGTCGGCGGCGAGTCCACCCGCCCCGGCGCCGCCCGCGTGGACGAGGACGAGGAGCTGCGGCGGGTCGTCCCGGTGGTGCGCGGCCTCGCCGCCGAGGGCGTCACCCTCTCCGTCGACACCATGCGCGCCAAGGTCGCCGAGCAGGCGCTCGCGGCCGGCGCCGCCCTGGTCAACGACGTCAGCGGCGGCCTCGCGGACCCCGCCATGATCCCCGTGGTGGCGGACGCGGGCGCCCCCTTCGTCGTGATGCACTGGCGCGGCTTCCTGGAGGGCGGCAACGTCCGGGGCGACTACGCCGACGTCGTCGCCGAGGTCACCGGCGAGCTGCGCGCGCGGGTGGAGGCCGTCCTGGCCGGCGGGGTCGCTCCCGACCGCGTCGTGGTCGATCCCGGCCTCGGCTTCTCCAAGGACGCCGGGCACGACCTGGAGCTGCTGGCCCACCTCGACCGCCTGCTCGGCCTGGGCCATCCCGTGCTGGTCGCCGCCTCCCGCAAGCGGTTCCTCGGCCGGGTGCTGGCCGGCCCGGAGGGCGCCCCGCCGCCCGCGCGGGAGCGCGACGCGGCCACGGCCGCGGTCTCCGCGCTCGCGGCGCACGCCGGCGCGTGGGCGGTCCGCGTGCACGAGGTGCGCGCGACGGCGGACGCGGTACGCGTCGCACGCGCCGTGGAGCGGGCGCGCACCGGCGCCGACGCGCCGGTCCACAAGGCGCCCGCGGCGCCCCAGGCCCCCTCCCGCGCCCCAGAAGGAGCCCGGTGAGCGCCCCCCACACGGACGTCGAACAGGTCGAGGCCGCCAACACCGCCTTCTACGAGGCGCTGGAGCAGGGTGACTTCGACGAGGTCTCCGCGCTCTGGCTCACCCCTTCCGACCTGGGCGTCGACGAGGAGTACCACGACCCGGCCGACACCGGCGTGATCTCCTGCGTGCACCCCGGCTGGCCGGTCCTCACCGGCCGCGGCGAGGTGCTCCGCTCGTACGCGCTGATCATGGCGAACACCGACTACATCCAGTTCTTCCTGACCGACGTGCATGTGTCGGTCACCGGCGACACCGCCCTGGTCACCTGCACCGAGAACATCCTCAGCGGCGGCCCGGCCCCCGACGACGGCGACGAGCTGGGCCCGCTGGTCGGACAGCTCGTGGTGGCCACGAACGTGTTCCGGCGCACCTCGCTCGGCTGGAAGCTCTGGTCCCACCACGCCTCCCCGGTTCTGGCCGAAAGCAACGGCGACGACGAGGACGACACGCCCGCCTGAGCGGGTAGGTGATCAGGACGAGCGGCGGAAGTGGCCGGAATCACGGAGGCGGCGGCCGGACCGGCCACCCTCCCGTGAGCAGCCGGGTTCTCCAGGGGAAACGCCGGGTGAACCAGGCCGCGCCCGGCCCCCGGCGGCCACCCCGCGGCCCGGCGATGTCAGTGCCCGCAGGTAGATTCGTTCGAGGCCGGTCCGTCGCCCGCACGCGGCAGGCACCGGCCGACACCGACGATTGCAGGAGTGATTCGCGTGGATCGTGTCGCGCTGCGCGGCCTGAAGGCCCGCGGGCACCACGGGGTGTTCCCCAAGGAGCGCGAGGAGGGCCAGACCTTCCTCGTCGACCTCGTCCTGGGCGTGGACACCCGGTCGGCCGCGGCCGACGACGACCTGGCGAAGACCGTGCACTACGGCATCGTGGCCGAAGAGGTCGTGGCCGTGGTCGAGGGCGAACCGGTGAATCTCATCGAGACGCTCGCCGAGCGCATCGCCCAGGCCTGCCTGAAGCACGAAGGGGTCCGCGAGGTCGAGGTCTGCGTCCACAAGCCGGACGCCCCGATCACCGTCCCCTTCGACGACGTGACCGTCACCATCACCCGGAGCCGAGTATGACCCGACCTTTCCTGCAGGGTCACAGCGACCCGACCGTCCAGCCGGTGCCCGCTTCCGTCGTCGAGCAGGTCGACGCCGCCGACACCACCCTCAGCAACCCGAAACGGGCCGTGATCTCCCTCGGCTCCAACCTCGGCAACCGCCTGGAGACCCTCCAGGGCGCCGTCGACGCCCTGGAGGACACCCCGGGCGTGCGCATCAAGGCGGTCTCCCCGGTCTACGAGACGCAGCCCTGGGGCGTCGAGCCGGACACCCAGCCGTCGTACCTCAACGCGGTGGTGGTCCTCAAGACGACGCTGCCGCCGTCCTCCCTGCTGGAGCGCGCGCACGCCATCGAGGAGGCGTTCCACCGGGTCCGCGACGAGCGCTGGGGCCCGCGCACCATCGACGTCGACATCGTCTCCTACGCCGACGTGGTCTCCGAGGACCCGCACCTCACGCTCCCTCACCCGCGCGCCCACGAACGTGCGTTCGTCCTCGCGCCGTGGCACGACGTGGACCCCGAGGCGCAGCTGACCGGGCGCGGCTCCGTGGCCGGCCTGCTGGACGCGGTCACCCGCGCGGGCGTCGCACCACGCCAGGACCTGGAACTCCGGCTGCCCGAGTAGTCGTTAAGGTCTACGAGGTCCAACGACGTACGGCGCGGCCCGGCACGACCGGCCGGGGACGCGCCGCCCACGCCCGACCACGGTCCGGGGGAGCTGAAGGGACACCGTGAAAGAGCTGCGCATCAGGGTGCTGGTCGGCGTGTTCGTCGTCGCCGGAGTGCTCTCCTGGGCGGGCGCCCGCCTGTGGAACTCGGTGGGCACACTGCCCAGCGTCCCGCTGGCCGCCCCCATCGTCCTGGCCCTGATCGCCGCGGTCCTGCTGTCCACGGCGCTCTCGCTGCGCGCCCGCCTCAGGGCCCAGCGCGAGCGCCGCCCCGGCGCCAAGGCCGTCGACCTCATGATGGCCGCCCGCGCCGTCGTCTTCGGCCAGGCCAGCGCCCTGGTCGCCGCGCTCGTCGCCGGGGTGTACGGCGGCACGGGCGTCTTCCTGCTGGAGCTGCTCGACATCCCGGTCCGCCGCGACCAGGCGCTCTACGCGGGCTTCTCCGTGATCGCCGGCATCGCGGTGATAGCGGCGGCCCTGTTCCTGGAGCGCGTCTGCCGGCTCCCCGAGGACGACGACCAGGACCACGGCGGCAGCGGCGCGGAACCGGCGGCCTGAGCCACCGGCCGACCCCGTCGGCACCACCGGTGCCGCGTGACCCCGTTCAGCGGGCTCAGCGGGCTCAGCGCGCCATGATCAGGCTCATCGCCTCGTTGCGGGTCGCCGCGTCGCGCAGCTGGCCGCGCACCGCCGAGGTGATCGTCTTCGCGCCGGGCTTGCGGATGCCCCGCATCGACATGCACATGTGCTCGCACTCCACCACGACGATGACGCCGCGCGGCTCCAGGATCTCCATCAGCGAGTCCGCGATCTGCGTGGTGAGCCGCTCCTGCACCTGCGGGCGGCGGGCGTAGACGTCGACCAGCCGGGCCAGCTTGGACAGGCCCGTGATCTTCCCGGTGGAGGCCGGGATGTAGCCGACGTGCGCGACCCCCCGGAACGGCACGAGGTGGTGCTCACAGGTCGAGAACACCTCGATGTCCTTGACCAGGACCATCTCGTCGTGGCCCAGGTCGAAGGTGGTCGTCAGGACGTCCTCCGGCTGCTGCCACAGCCCCGCGAATATCTCCTTGTACGCCCGCGCAACGCGCCCGGGCGTGTCGCGCAGGCCCTCGCGGTCCGGGTCCTCGCCGACCGCGATGAGGAGTTCGCGTACGGCGTTCTCCGCGCGCTTCTCGTCGAACTCGCCGATCACGCCCTCGCCGTCCAGCGTCACGGGGTCGGTCATCTGAAGCCTCGTTCCTGTGTGTCTCAGCCGCGGGCATGCGAAATGCCGCGCCCTCCAGGCTAGAACCTGGAGGGCGCGGCACACATTCCGGGGCCGCTCCCCCGCCCTGGGGCCGGGGAGCGTCCTGTCAGTTCTCCGGGCGGTCCTCCGGGGCCTGCTCCGTGGCCGGGGCGGGCTCGGTGGCCGTGGACTTCACGGTGTTGATCGCCGCCGTCGCGCCGTTGGCCCCGTTGGTCAGGGCCAGCTCCTTCGGGGAGAGCACCGGCGGGCGGGTGGAGGGGGTGCGGCGCGAGGAGCCGGTCCAGGCGGGCCGCGGCGGGCGCTTGACGATCGGGGCGAAGACCTCGGCGATCTCCTCCTTGCCGAGCGTCTCCTTCTCCAGCAGCGCCAGGACCAGATTGTCGAGGACGTCGCGGTTCTCGACCAGGATCTCCCAGGCTTCGTTGTGCGCGTTCTCGATGAGCTTCTTGACTTCCTCGTCCACCAGGGCGGCGACCTCTTCCGAGTAGTCGCGCTGGTGGGCCATCTCACGGCCGAGGAACGGCTCGGTGTTGTCGCCGCCGAACTTGATGGCGCCGAGGCGCTCGGTCATGCCGTACTGCGTGACCATCGCGCGGGCCGTGGAGGTGGCCTTCTCGATGTCGTTGGCCGCACCCGTGGTCGGGTCGTGGAAGACCAGCTCCTCGGCCGCGCGGCCGCCCAGCATGTAGGCGAGCTGGTCCAGCATCTCGTTGCGCGTGGTCGAGTACTTGTCCTCGTCCGGCAGGACCATGGTGTAGCCGAGGGCACGGCCGCGGGACAGGATCGTGATCTTGTGGACCGGGTCGGAGTTCGGCGAGGCCGCCGCGACCAGGGCGTGACCGCCCTCGTGGTACGCGGTGATCTTCTTCTCCTTGTCCGACATGATCCGGGTCCGCTTCTGCGGGCCCGCCACCACGCGGTCGATCGCCTCGTCCAGCATCTTGTTGTCGATCAGCTTCTGATCGCTGCGGGCCGTGAGCAGCGCGGCCTCGTTCAGCACGTTGGACAGGTCGGCGCCGGTGAAGCCGGGGGTGCGGCGGGCGACCGCCGCCAGGTCGACGTCCTGCGCGACCGGCTTGCCCTTCTGGTGGACCTTGAGGATCTCCAGGCGGCCCTGCATGTCGGGCCGGTCCACCGCGATCTGCCGGTCGAACCGGCCGGGACGCAGCAGGGCGGGGTCCAGGATGTCGGGCCGGTTGGTGGCGGCGATGAGGATCACACCGCCCTTGACGTCGAAGCCGTCCATCTCGACCAGCAGCTGGTTCAGCGTCTGCTCGCGCTCGTCGTGACCGCCGCCGAGGCCGGCGCCGCGGTGGCGGCCGACCGCGTCGATCTCGTCGACGAAGACGATCGCCGGGGCGTTCGCCTTGGCCTGCTCGAACAGGTCACGGACCCGGGAGGCACCGACACCGACGAACATCTCGACGAAGTCGGAACCCGAGATCGAGTAGAACGGGACGCCGGCCTCGCCCGCGACGGCCCGCGCGAGCAGGGTCTTGCCGGTGCCGGGCGGGCCGTAGAGCAGGACGCCCTTGGGGATCTTCGCCCCGACGGCCTGGAACTTGGCCGGCTCCTGCAGGAACTCCTTGATCTCGTGGAGCTCCTCGACGGCCTCATCGGCGCCGGCGACGTCCGAGAACGTGGTCTTCGGGGTGTCCTTGGTGATGAGCTTGGCCTTGGACTTCCCGAAGTTCATGACCCGGGAGCCGCCGCCCTGCATCTGGTTCATCAGGAACAGGAAGACAATCACGATGAGGACCAGGGGCAGACCCAGGGAGAGCAGGATGCCGACGAACGCGTTCTGCTTGGTCGGCGAGATCGTGTAGCCCTTGGGGATCTGCTTGTGCTGGTACTTGTCCTGCAGCGTGTTGGCGAGGGCGACGCCCTGGTCGCCGATGTAGCTCGCCTGGATCTTCGAGCTGCCGGAGACCTTCTGGCCGGGCTTCAGCTCGACCTTGATGGTCTGTTCGTCGCCGGTGGTCAGCTTGGCCTGCTGGACCCGGTTGTCATTGATCGCTGCTACGACCTGGCCTGTGTCCACCGTCTTGTAGCCGCCGGACGAGCCGACGACCTGCATCAACACGACCACGGCAAGGACGGCCAGCACGATCCACATGACCGGCCCACGGAAGTATCGCTTCACGTCCATCCATACGGAGCGGTGTCGCCCCGTCCCTCCTGCCATAGTGAGTTTGATAAGACAGTTCTTCTGACGGTACCCCAGCATTGTGGCGCGAAGCCGCACGGGAGGGCTGGCGTTCCCCTCTGCATGCTCCAACGGCCTGACGCCCGCCGGGGTTCCCGATCACGTCCGCCGGGCTCGGCCCTTCGGGGTCAGCCGCCGTAGACGTGGGGGGCGAGCGTACCGACGAACGGCAGGTTGCGGTACTTCTCGGCGTAGTCGAGGCCGTAGCCGACGACGAACTCGTTGGGGATGTCGAAGCCGACCCACTCCACGTCGATGGCGACCTTCGCGGCGTCCGGCTTGCGCAGCAGCGTGCACACCTTGAGGGAGGCGGGCTCCCGGGAGCCGAGGTTCGACAGCAGCCAGGACAGGGTCAGGCCGGAGTCGATGATGTCCTCGACGATCAGGACGTGCCGGCCCTTGATGTCGGTGTCGAGGTCCTTGAGGATCCGCACCACGCCGGAGGACTGGGTGCCCGCGCCGTAGGAGGACACGGCCATCCAGTCCATGGTGACGGGGGTGGACAGGGCCCGGGCCAGGTCCGCCATGACCATGACCGCGCCCTTGAGCACGCCGACGATCAGCAAGTCCTTGCCCGCGTACTCCGCGTCGATCTTCGCGGCCAGCTCGGCCAGCTTCGCGTCGATCTCTTCCTTGGTGATGAGCACCTGCTGGAGGTCGGCACCCATGTCTTTCGCGTCCACCCGCATCACTTTCGGTCGGTCGTCCCGCATTGACGGCTCGCGGCTGCTGCGGCCTCCCACCGGGGAGGACCGGCCGCCGGGAGCCTCCCCGGAGGGGGACCGGCGCCTTTCTCCGGAGTCTTCGGGAGGAAGGATTCAGCCTTGCCGAATGACCAGTCTGCCACCCTGCCGCCGGGCGACGACTTTGCCCGGGAGGTTGATGGCCCCCTGACCGCGCCAGGCGGTGATCAGCCGGTCGACTTCCTCGATGTGCCGGGCGAACAGCGAACCGGCCGGGGCCCCGGCGTCGATGGCGGCGCGGCGCAGCACCCGGCGGCGGACGGCGGGGGGCAGGTCGGACAGCTTGCCGCACGCCAGGCAGCCGGCGTCGTCGCGGACGGTGGCCTCGGCCTGCCCGGCCCAGGCGTCGAGGGCGTCGGCGTCGTCGCGGGAGAGCTGGGCGGTGCGGGCGAGCGCCTCGACGACGCCCTTGCCGAGCGCCTTCTCCAGGGCGGGCAGGCCCTCGTGGCGCAGCCGGGAGCGGGTGTAGGCGGGGTCGGCGTTGTGCGGGTCGTCCCAGACCGGGAGGGACTGGACCATGCACGCCTTGCGGGCGGTCTGCCGGTCGATGTGCAGGAACGGGCGCCGGTAACGGCCGCCGGCCCCCGAGACCGCGGCCATGCCCGACAGGGAGCGGATGCCGGAACCGCGGGCGAGGCCGAGCAGCACGGTCTCGGCCTGGTCGTCGCGGGTGTGGCCGAGCAGGATCGCGGCGGCGCCGTGGCGGTCGGCGGCGGCGTCCAGGGCGGCGTAGCGGGCGTCGCGGGCGGCGGCTTCCGGGCCGCCGTCGCGGCCGACGGTGACCGCGACGGCCTCGACCGGGTCCAGGCCCAGTTCGCGCAGCCGTTCGGCGACCTCGTCGGCGCGCAGGTCGGAGCCGGTCTGCAGGCCGTGGTCGACGGTGACGGCGCCGGCCCGGACGCCGAGCTTGGGCGCTTCGAAGGCGAGGGCGGAGGCCAGGGCCATGGAGTCGGCGCCGCCGGAGCAGGCCACCAGCACGAGCGGCGACGGCGGGGACGGGGGTTCGTGGGCGCTCCGCGGGGCGTGCGCGGGCGGCGGGGTGCCGGGCCGGGAGCGGCCCGGGGTGCGGCTGGGCACCGGCACGCCGAGCGGGAGCCGGCCGGGCGGCTGCCCGGTGCGCGGGCCCGGCGCGGCGTGCCGTGTCCGGTCGCCGTACGCCGCCTGCGCCGTCTGGGCCGCGTGCGCGGCCTGCAGCTCGGGGCGGGGCGCTCCGGCGCGGAGCGAGGTCTGTTCGTCGAGGATGTCGTTCAGGACGCGGCGTACCGCCAGGCGTATCGCCGCGACCGCAGGATGGGGACCCATGTCCGGTTCCCTTCACGGAGTTTTCGGGGGGTGAGCCCGATTCGGTCACTCAGAGTGTGTCGATGGTGACAGAAACAGGCCGTTCCCCGAGCATCGCACGCCTACCCATCGCCTACGGTCCCTCGGACGGGTGATTGAAGGGGCGTACGTCTGCCGCAGGCCGGATTCGTTCACCCCGTCCGTACGTCAGTTCACGAATCGGCCTTGCGGTGCACCCGCGCGACCCAGTCCGCCGGTTTGGCGATCTCCGCCTTGGTGGGGAGGGTGTTCGGCGAGGTCCACACCCGGTTGAAGCCGTCCATGCCGACCTGGTCGACGACCGCCCGCACGAACCGCTCGCCGTCCCGGTACTGGCGCAGCTTGGCGTCCAGGCCGAGCAGCTTGCGCAGGGCCGAGTCCAGCCGGGAGGCGCCCTTGGCCCGGCGCTGCTGGAACTTCTCGCGGATCTCCGCCACGCTCGGCACGACGGCGGGTCCGACGCCGTCCATCACGTAGTCGGCGTGGCCCTCCAGGAGGGACATCACGGCGGTGAGCCGGCCGAGGACCTCGCGCTGGGCGGGCGTCTGCACCAGCTCGACCAGGGAGCGCCCGCCGTCGTCCTCCTCGCCCTCGGGGCGGCCGCCGACCAGCGACTGGGCGGCGTCGCGGATGCGCTCCAGGAACGCCATGGGGTCGACGTCGGTCTCCGAGAGGAAAGACTGGATCTCGCCCTCCAGGTGGTCGCGCAGCCAGGGCACCGCGGTGAACTGTGTGCGGTGCGTCTCCTCGTGCAGGCAGACCCAGAGGCGGAAGTCGTGGGGCTGTACGTCGAGTTCGCGCTCGACGTGGACGATGTTCGGGGCGACGAGGAGGAGACGGCCGCCGCCGTTCGGCGCGTCGGCGGGACCGCCGCCGGGCAGGTCGCGGGCGGCCGGGGCGAAGGTCTCGTACTGGCCGAGGACGCGGGAGGCGAGGAACGACAGCAGCATGCCCAGCTCCACGCCGGTGACCTTGCCGCCGACGGCGCCGAGGACCGCGTTGCCGGGGCCGCCGCCGCGCCGCTCCTGCATCTTGTCCAGCAGCGGCTTGAGCAGTTCCCGGAACCCGGCGACATTGGCCCGTACCCAGCCGGGCCGGTCGACCACGAGGACGGGGGTGTCGTGGGTCTCCTCCGTGCCCAGCCGGGTGAAGCCCCGGACGTGCTCCTCGGAGACCTTGGCGTGCCGGCGCAGTTCGGCGACGATCGCCCGGGCGTCGTCACGGCTCACCTCGGGCCCCGGCCTGACCAGCCGGGTCGCGGTCGCCACCGCGAGATTCCAGTCGACCATCCCGGGACTTGCGGCACCACCGATGCTCGTCATGCGTCAACGGTACGTGAGCCCCGCCACTTGGGGCAGGCGGTGGGCGGGGCACGGGGTCCTCGCCCACCGCCTGCCCCGCAGTGCCCCGCCCCACCCCGCCGGAAGGTTTCTCCAGCAGCGGCGTCGGCCGGAGCTACCCGCAGCCGCACCCCGCCAGGGCCGTCGCCGTGGCGTCCAGGGCCCCCTGGGCGGCCGCGGGGTCGGTGGTGCCGTCGGTGAGGAAGGCGAAGGCCAGCAGGTGGCCGTCCTTGTCGACGGCCGTGCCGGCCAGGGTGTTGACGCCGGTCAGGGTGCCGGTCTTGGCGCGGACGATCCCGGCCGCGCCGTCGGCGCCGCCCGCGGCGTAGCGGTCGGCGAGGGTGCCGGTGAAACCGGCCACCGGAAGGCCGGTGAGGACCGGGCGGAGTTCGGGGTGGCCGGGGGCGGCGGCGGTGCGCAGCAGGGCGGTCAGCAGGTCGGCGGTGAGCCGGTCGCCGCGGTCCAGGCCGCTGCCGTCGTGGAACGCGGCGCCCCCCAGCGGCAGCCCGAGCCGGCCGAGCTGGGCGGCGACGGCCTGCGCCCCGCCGGCGAAGTCGGGGCGCCGGCCGGTGGCCGCGGCCGTCTGCCGGGCCAGGGCCTCGGCGATGTCGTTGTCGCTGTTGGTGAGCATGCGCTCGACCACGTCGGACAACGGCGGCGAGGAGACGGCCGCGACGGTCCGCGCCCGGCCGCTCGCCTTGGCGGGGCCGGGATCGGCGGTGGCCCGCACGCCGCGCTCGTCCAGGAAGCGGGCGAAGGCGCGGGCGGCGTCCGCGGCCGGGTCGGCGACGCGCGGGGCCGGGCCCTCGGCCGAGTCGTCGGTGCGGCCCTCGTCGGCGGTCAGGGCGCTGACCTCGGCCAGGTTCTCGTTGACGCCGATGGGGTGCAGGCCGGAGCCGGCGTACAGGGTGGTGTCGTACGACAGCGTCACCTCGTGCGTGCCGCGCTCGGCGAGGGCGGCCGCCGTGGCGTCGGCCAGGGTGCACAGGCTCGCCCAGCCCCCGGCCGCCTGGTGCGCGGTGAGCGTGGGGTCGCCGCCGCCGATCAGGACGAGCCGGCCGGTGCCGGGCTCCAGGGCGGCGCGGGTGGTGAGGCGGTGGTCGGGGCCGAGGGCGGACAGCGCGGCGACCGCGGTGGCGATCTTGGTGGTGGAGGCGGGGGTGAAGCCGTCGTCGGCGCCCTTGCCGTACAGCCGGCGGCCGGTGGCGACGTCGACGACCGCGGCGGAGCGGCGGACACCGAGGGCGGGGTCGTCCAGGAGCGGGCCGAGCACGGTGGCGAGGGCGGGGCCCCCGGCGGCCGAGGTGAGCGCGGTGCCGGTGCCGCCGAGGCCGACCAGCACGGGGGCGGCGCTCGGCGCCGAGGACGTACCGGAGGACACATCGGACGTATCGGAACCGCGGCCGTGATCTGCGCCACCCGCGCGCCCCAGGGCGGCGGCCCGGTCCCGCTCGGCCGTACGCTGACCGGTGGAGTCCCAGGGTCCGGCGGCGGTCACCACACCGGCGGCCAGCGCCAGCCCGGCGGTGGCGGCACCCGCGGTGTACTGCCAGGTCCGAGGCCGCCCAGGCCGCGGCCCGGCAGCCGACGCAAGCCGTGCGACCTGCGGTTTCACGGTCTGTACGGCTCGGGTGAGACCCGGGCGCGCGCCCTGCGCCAGGCGGGCCAGACGCGGTCGTGCGGTCCGCGCCAGGCGAGCCAGACGCGGTCGCGCGGCCTGCCAGCCCCTCAGCTCCGGCACGACCACCAGCCCCTTTCGCGATCACACACCTGCGTGAGGGACACTTAATCACCAGAACTATGTGTTGATCATGGAGGAGCCACCGGTGGAGTTCGACGTCACGATCGAGATTCCGAAGGGTTCGCGGAACAAGTACGAGGTGGACCACGAGACCGGTCGGATCCGCCTGGACCGTCGACTCTTCACTTCGACCAGCTACCCGGCCGACTACGGCTTCGTCGAGGACACCCTCGGCGAGGACGGCGACCCGCTGGACGCGCTGGTCATCCTGGACGAGCCGACCTTCCCCGGCTGCCTCATCAAGTGCCGCGCGATCGGCATGTTCCGGATGACGGACGAGGCCGGCGGCGACGACAAGCTGCTGTGCGTGCCGGCGTCCGACCCGCGCGTGGAGCACCTGCGTGACATCCACCACGTGTCGGAGTTCGACCGCCTGGAGATCCAGCACTTCTTCGAGGTCTACAAGGACCTGGAGCCCGGCAAGTCGGTCGAGGGCGCCAACTGGGTGGGCCGCGCCGACGCCGAGACGGAGATCGAGCGTTCCCGCAAGCGTTTCGAGGAGCACGGCGGTCACTGACCGCCCCCGTCGGAAGGCCGCGCCACCCCGGGTGACGCGGCCTTTTGGCATGCGATCGGGGGTACCCGCGCATACTGATGCATACGGAAGGTGTCGTTCAGGGAGCGTTGCCCAGTGACGGATGCGGAGGACCGCAAGCCGCAGTCGGACGAGGCGAGGAGTGCGTTCAGGCCCCCCGCCGGCTCGTCGGTGACGCAGGCGACACAGGTGATCCCTGTGGTCGACATGGCCGAGGTGACCGAGGTGACCCGGATGACCCCGGTGTTCCCGGCGGTCGACAACGAGTCGTCCACGACGTCCGAGTTCGCCCTCCCCCAGGGGCTGGCCGTGCCCAGGACCGGCGGCGAGTCCGAGACGACCTCGGAGTTCGCCGTCCCGGACGGCCTGGCGGTGCCCGAGCCGGGGACCGCGGAGACCGAGGGGTCGGCGTTCACCCCGCCGAGCACCTACAGCGCCCGCGAGACGCTGTACGCGTTCACGCCGCCGAGCGGCACCCCCGCGGTCAGCCTGATCAAGGACGCCCCCTGGCAGGACCGGATGCGCACCATGCTGCGCATGTCGGTGACCGAGCGGCCGGCGCCCGAGCAGGTGCAGAAGGCGGAGGAGGGCGGCCCGGCCGTCCCGCGCGTGCTCGACCTGACCCTGCGGATCGGCGAGCTGCTGCTGGCCGGCGGTGAGGGCGCCGAGGACGTGGAGGCGGCGATGTTCGCGGTCTGCCGCTCCTACGGCCTGGACCGCTGCGAGCCGAACGTCACCTTCACCCTGCTGTCGATCTCCTACCAGCCGTCCCTGGTGGACGACCCGCTCACCGCGTCGCGCACGGTACGGCGCCGGGGCACCGACTACACCCGCCTGGCGGCCGTCTTCCGGCTCGTCGACGACCTGAGCGACCCGGAGACCCATGTCTCCCTGGAGGACGCCTACCGGCGCCTGGCGGAGATACGCCGCAACCGGCACCCCTACCCCGGCTGGGCGCTGACCTCGGCCGCCGGGCTGCTGGCCGGCGCCGCCGCCCTGCTCGTCGGCGGCAATCTGCTGGTCTTCGTGGCCGCCGCCCTCGGCGCGATGCTCGGCGACCGGCTGGCGTGGCTGTGCGCGGGCCGCGGGCTGCCGGAGTTCTACCAGTTCACGGTGGCCGCGATGCCGCCGGCCGCGATCGGTGTGGCGCTCACGGTGGCGGACGTCGACGTGAAGGCGTCCGCGGTGATCACCGGTGGGCTGTTCGCGCTGCTGCCCGGGCGGGCGCTGGTGGCCGGGGTGCAGGACGGCCTGACCGGCTTCTACATCACCGCCTCCGCGCGCCTGCTGGAGGTCATGTACTTCTTCGTCGGCATCGTCACCGGTGTGCTGCTGGTCCTGTACTTCGGGGTGAAGCTGGGCGCCCAGCTCAATCCGGACGCGGCGCTGGTGGGCAGCGACCGGCCGGTGCTGCAGATCATCGCCTCGATGCTGCTGTCCCTGACCTTCGCCGTGCTGCTCCAGCAGGAACGATCCACCGTGCTGTGGGTGACGCTCAACGGCGGGGTCGCCTGGGTGGTGTACGGCGCGATGCACTCGGTCGGCGGCATCTCACCGGTGGCCTCCACCGCCGCCGCGGCGGGCCTGGTGGGGCTGTTCGGGCAGCTGCTGTCCCGCTACCGGTTCGCCTCCGCGCTGCCCTACACGACCGCCGCGATCGGCCCGCTGCTGCCGGGCTCGTCGACGTACTTCGGCCTGCTGTCGATCGCGCAGAACCACGTCGACAAGGGGCTGGTGTCCCTGGCCAAGGCGGTGTCGCTGGCGATGGCCATCGCGATCGGCGTGAACCTCGGCTCCGAGATCTCCCGGCTGTTCCTGCGGCTGCCGGGGGCGGGCAGCGCGGCGGGCCGCCGGGCCGCGAAGCGCACCCGCGGCTTCTGACCGCCCGCCGCCGCCCGGCCGCGACACGCGCCTCGCGAAGAGGAAAAGGAAGAGGAGAAGACAGAGCGAAGAGCTAGGGCGCGCGGTAGCCGCCGCCCTCCGGGTAGGGCGCGCTCCGGTCGTGGCCGCCGTGCTGGTCGCCGTACGGCTGCTGCTGATCGCCGTACGGCTGGTGGTCTCCGTACGCCTGCTGGTCGCCATACGGCTGGTGGACTCCGTACGCCTGCTGGTCGCCGTACGGCTGCTGGTCTCCGTGTGCCTGCTGCTGCGGGTACTGACCGCCGCCGTGGTACTGGCCCTGGTCGTAGCCGTAGGGCTGGGGGGACTGCGGCTGCTGGGGGGACTGGGGCTGCTGCGGCTGGTACGGGGGCTCGATGCGGCGCAGGCGGGTGGTGGCGTCGTCCAGGACGGGCTGCGGCGCGTAGGGCTGCCCCTGCGCGTACTGCTCCTGGCGAGCCTGGGGCTGCTGCTGCCCGTACGGCTCCTCGGGGGCGGCGGGCGGCCGCGGCTCGTGCTTCGCCTTGGCGCGGGCCCGCAGGAACTCGATGGCGATCGGGACGACCGAGACGAGGACGATCAGGACCAGGATCGCCTCGATGTTGTCCTTCACGAACGCGATGTTGCCCAGCCAGGAGCCGAGCAGGGTGACGCCGGCGCCCCACAGCACGCCGCCGATGAGGTTGAAGGTCAGGAACGAGCGGTACCGCATGCCGCTGACGCCCGCGATGATCGGCGTGAAGGTGCGCACCACGGGCACGAAACGGGCCAGGATCAGGGACTTCGGGCCGTACTTCTCGAAGAAGTCGTGCGCCTTGGCGACGTTCTCCTGCTTGAACAGGCGCGAGTCGGGGCGGTTGAACAGGGACGGCCCGACCTTCTTGCCGAACATGTAGCCCGCCTGGTCGCCCAGGACCGCCGCCAGGCAGATGAGCGCGACCGCGGCCCACAGCGGGAAGTCCAGCTGGTGCGAGGTGATCAGCAGGCCGCAGGTGAACAGCAGCGAGTCACCCGGCAGGAAGAAGCCGATGAGCAGGCCGGACTCGGCGAAGACGATGAGGAGGAGACCCCAGATGCCGAAGGTGTCCAGGAGGTAATTCGGATCCAGCCAGCTCGGGCCGAGGGCAAGCGTCGTCACGGTTCCGGGCTCCTGAGAGGGGTGGGGGTGGGTACGGCGGCAGGTGGCGCTCGCCCAAAGCTATCAACGCGTGGTGACCGGCCCGGGTTCCCCGGGCCCTCTCAGGATGCACCGCGGTCGCGTGTCGTCTACCCGGCGAGGGCCGGCACGGGAGCCTGCACGGGGGCCTCGGCCACCGGGGTCCTCGCGGCCGCCGGCTCCACGCTCCGCCCGCTCCGCCCGCTCCGGTCGAAGACGTAGAGCAGCGCCGGGTGCGTGGCCCCGAAGGCCAGGACGAAGCGGTTGAGGCCCATGAACTGTCCGATCCCCAGGTGGAACAGGGTCATCGAGCCGAGGAACGCCTTCGCGACCGGTTTGGGCAGCACGAAGACCAGCGGGAAGGAGACCTCGGCGGCGATCGTGCCCCAGGTCACCAGCCTGCCCGCGATCGGGTACTTGTGCACCAGCCGGTAGACGCGCTGGTCCCCGTAGTTGTGCGTGCGGATGACGCCGCCGAACGCCTCCCCGCTGAGCCACACCGGGGACACCAGCTTGACCACGCCGGAGGCGACGTAGGAGATGGTCGTCTCCAGGGCCAGCGCGCGCATGGCGACGTCACGGGCCTTCTCGTCGTCCTTGAAGGTGCCGGTCGAGGCGATCACGATGTTGATCACTTGCTGGAGCTGGTCGGCGCCGTCGCCGCCGAAGGGGGAGCGCAGCCGCCCGGCCGCGCCGGTCACCGCCAGGACGGCGCTGCCCGCCGTGCGCACCGCGCGCTTGTGGCCCCAGACCAGGGTCGCGGCGGAAGCACCCGCCTGTATCCCGTAGAGCGCGACCGCCGCCTTCTTGGATTCGAGGGCGCGCGTCAGCCGGGGAAAGCGCTTGGCGAATCCGGGGCGCATGTTCGCCACCTGGCCGCTCAGCATTTCGCCGTCTTCGAACTTACGTGTCTGGCTCAGCATTTCCAGTGCGGAGACCAGCGTACCCAGCGAAGCCACTCGGCGTGCCGTGACCTCGGGCGGAGCGCTGAGGAACATGGAGGGGTGCTCCCGGTGATGTGAGGCGAGTACGGTGGAGGGGAAAGCGGCGGCACGGTACGCGTATCGGGCGTACCGTGCCGCCGCGTTTTCCGTCAGTCGGTCCTGCGTCAGTCAGCCGGAGCTAACGGTGCCGGTCGGCACCACCGGCCGGCCGGTGCTTCAGCGCTGGATGTCCTTGGTGACCTCGTGCAGCGCGTAGGCGGTCGCGGAGGTCACCGCGACACCCTCCGGGGTGGCGAGGGTGGCCAGCGGGGTCAGCATGGTCGGGGTCGCGTCGTTGCCGATACGGCCCGGACGCACGTCGGTCAGCTCGGTGTTGGCGAAGTCGGCCACAACAGACACAATGTCCTCTTTTCTCTCGGAACTTCTCGGGCGAGTTCTCCAGCCGTTCGGCGGGAGGGCGCGGACTCACGCGGTACGCGGTGCCGAGTGAGCTCGCGGCTTCCAGTCGAGAGGGTCGGTCGACTCGCTACGCGGCCAGGGTGGGGGCGCCGGCGGGAGTGACGTCTCCCTCCAGCGGGAATTCGAGGGAGACGAAGACCGGTTCGATGTGCCGGTCCTCGGGGCTGGTCGGATACGAGTGCAGCAGCATGAACTGGCTGTGCGAGGCGCCCTCGGCATGGGGCAGGTGGCGCTGGATGTAGCGGGCCAGCAGCCGGTAGCCGGAGGCCGTCGTCACGGGGAGCACCGCCGAGCCGAAGGCGACCGCCTGGGCGAGGGTGTGCTGGGTCGCGTCGAACAGGGCCTTCGGGCTCCGGTTGCGCGCGTTCCACGCCAGTGCGTACCACGGCCGGTCGTGGACGACCGGGACCTCCGTCCACGCACCGGGCCGGCCGGCCGTGATGTCGCGGTAGAGCAGGTGGTTGTCCTTGACGCCCGGGTTCGGCCCGAAGAAGCGCCAGTTCGGGGTGGGCACGCGCAGCTTCCCGCGGTTCAGGAGACCGTCGAAGCGCTGCTCGGGGATCTGCGCCGCGGCCGTCGCGACCAGCCAGGCCGCCAGTGCCGTCGTGACGGCGGCGGTCTTCGCGCGCTCGGTGTCCAGCTTGATGATCACGCCAGTTCCTCCTCTCGTCGCTCCGTCTTCGCCGCCTTCTCCGCCTTCTCCGCACCGGCCCGCTTCTCCGCACCGGCCCGGCGTCCGGTGGTGGACGGCTGCCACGACGCCCCGAGCGGCTCGGCGGGCGGCTCCCCGGCGATCAGCTCCGTCACCTCCTCGGCGTGCCGGCGCACGGCGAGCAGGGACTCGTGATCGGAGCCTTCGACGAAGTGGTGCCGGGCCCGCCGGGAGATGACGGCCAGCCTGGCCTGGATCCCGGCGTGCAGGGTGTTGTCGCCGATGTTGTTCTCCGCGGTGACCACGGTCAGCGGGCAGTCCAGGGCGGCCAGCTCCGGATAGGTCATCGCGTCCCGGTACTCCCGGTGGGCGGTGGCCCAGGTGCGGGGCGTCGCCAGGAACGCCCGGTAGCTGCGGTTGACGTCCGGGCGGTACTGCTGGTGCGCGTTCATGGCGGGGCGGAAGACCGAAAGCCCCGTGGCGGCGAACACCCGCTCCATGACCATCCGCTGGTGGGACCAGCGGTCCACGTCGGTCCGCCGGGCGTGGCGCAGGCTGACCACCTCGGTGGCGTCGATCATCACCACCTGGGTCACGCCCCGCACCGCGTCCGGGTGCAGCGAGGCGTAGGCCGCCACGAAGTACCCGCCCAGGGAGTGGCCCGCCAGGACGACCGGGAGATCGGCGAGGTAGGTGTCGCGCAGCTCCTGGAGCAGCTCGAACCGCGACTCCAGGCCGTAGCCGGTGTCCGGCGTGCTGAGCCCGTAGCCGGGGCGGTTGAACCGCACGTACCCCATGTCCGCGGGAAGTGCCCCGCAGACCCAGTCCCAGTATTCCTGCGGTGCGCCCATGCCGTTGTCCAGCAGAACGGCGCGCCGGGCCCGCGCGGGAATATGGACGCACACCTCGACGAGGCTGCCGTCCGGCCTCTCGTGCAGCTGGTAGCGGCGCGCACGCTCGCGAGCACCGGCGAATCGCGTTACCGCACCGGTCAGAAGGCTTGCGCCGGCCAATCCAGTGATGCCGACGGCAAACTGGCGCTCCAAAGACGCCACATTCCCTCCCCCGTGATGTGAAGTGACTGTCTGCCCGGAAAGCTAACACGTAATGCCGGGCTCATTTTATGGGTTAATTGGCCATCCGCCCGGGATGGGTTCGCCCACGCGGCTGCGGCGGCCTGTCGATCACGCTCCGGCCGTATTTCCGCAGTTCCATGTAGAGTTCGCCGATCGTCGCTTTCAACATAGCGTTTTCTTTAGCCAGTTCAGCTATGCGGGAGACTTCCTCGGTGTCCCTGCCGCCATCGCCGGCCAGGCCGTTGCGGCCTCCCTCGATGAACTGCCGGCGCCAGTTCGACACCGATTGTTCGGAAACCCCTGCTTCCCGCGCGGCTTCCGCCGCCGTCAGTTCACCGCTCATCACTCTCATGACCAGGCCGAGTTTCTTGTCTGCCGGAAGTGCTGGCGGACGCCCCACGGACAACCCCCTCATGGCAACCGCGTGCTGTGTGGAGTGCGTTCACGGCTTGATGTAGCTGCACATGAACAGGGGTGACCCCGCGCTGTACGGGGTGCCGTCCCAGCGCGACATACGGGCCTCCGGCTCCAGCCCGGCCGCGCGCGCGTAACCGTCGACGTCGTCCGGCGTGGTCAGCCGGGTGAGTTCGCTGCCCACCCTGCTGGTCCCGTCGGCCTCGTAGAGGATGTGCGAGCACTGCCACAGGCCGCCGTCGAGCAGGGCGGAATGGGTCTGCACCCCGGTCCCCGGCCGCGGGTAGGGCACGAAGTACGTGGTGCGGGTCCGGCCCTCGTGAAGGGCCAGGATCGCCGGCTTGTTGTGCGTCTCGATCACCAGTCGGCCACCGGGAACCAGCAGGTCGGCGGCGCGCCGCACGGCCCGCTGCTGGTCCTCGGGGGTGATCAGGCACGACAGGGTGGCGCAGACGCAGTACACCAGCCCGTAGCGGGACGGGGAGGTGTAGCTGCGGATGTCCCCGTGCACCGGCGTGACGTCGTCGCCGTCCCGCAGCTTGCCGCGCAGCGCGTCCAGCATCTCCGGGGAGGAGTCCACGCCGGTCACCCGGCCGACGGTCCGGGAGAGCGGAAGCGCGATCCGCCCGGTGCCGACACCGAATTCAAGGGTTCCCGCTCCGGGATCGGGATGGCGGTCCGCCAGGGCCCGCACGGCCTCGGCGGTGATTCTGTCGTCCGGGATCAGTCGGTCGTACCAACCCTCGAACTGCCTGCCGTAACCTATGTCGTCGACTGCGGTTTCCACAGGTATTCCCCCTCGTGTTGTCCCCACTGACATACCGATGGGAGCGTCACTATGCCGAGGGGTCGGCACCCGGCGGGAAGCGAGTCGCCGGTGCACCGGTCGCGGAAAGCTCCGCGACCACCCGCGTGGTCGGTGAAGCAGCAGCGCGGTAACGCCTCAACGGAGTCCGTGGGGAGACTCGTTGCCCCCACCGTACCAAATGCGATATCAGCCGCCCCGTGAATATCGGGTGGGTGATCTCTCAAACACGCCTGGAATAAAAGGACCTGACGGTCGGTCAGTGACGCGTCGGCGCCTCGTAATCACCGGGACTCCGGCAAGGCGTGCGGTACGGGAAGGGGCGCCAAGTCGGGCATGTCCCGTATCCCGAAAGCATGCCGGAGTGCGGAGAGCGCGGCCAGATATCCCGACATTCCGTGCACGCTGGGACCCGGCGGGGTGGCCGCCGAGCAGAGAAAGACTCCGGGCAGCGGCGTGCGATAGGGATCGAGCCGCGGTACCGGCCGCGCGAGGCTCTGATAGAGCGTCATGGCGCCGGACCCGATGTCCCCGCCGACGTAATTGGGGTTGTACGACTCGTACCCGGCGGCGGTGACGGAACGGTGGGCGAGGACGGTGTCCCCGAACCCGGGGGCGTGGCGCTCGATCCTCGCCCGGACCAGCTCATGGGGGTCGGTGGGGTCGCCGTTGGGCACATGCGCGTACGCCCACACGGGGCGCTTCCCGGGCAGCGCCCGCCCGGGGTCGGTCACCGCCGGGTCCACCAGCAGGACGAACGGTTCCCCGGTACGCACACCGCGGGTGTTCGCCGTCTCCTGCCGGACCATCTCGGCGTGTGTGCCGCCCAGGTGCACCGTCCCGGCGCGGCCCACCGCCGGGTCGCTCCAGGGGATCGGCTCGGAGACCAGGAAGTCCACCTTGGCGGCCCCCGGGCCGTAGCGGAACCGCTCCAGGCGGCGCGCGTAGGCGCGGGGCAGCCGGCCGCCGGCGAGGGCCAGGAACCCCTTGACTCCGGTGTCGAGCAGCACCACGCGGGTGCCGCGCAGTTCGGCCAGGTCCCGCACGTGGTGCCCGGTGTGGAAGACACCGCCGTGCGCCGTGATGTCCTCGGCCAGGGCCTGCGCGATACGGCCGCTGCCGCCGCGCGGCAGCGGCCATCCCGTCCCGTGCGCCAGGTGGCCCAGCAGCATGGCCACCGCGGCGGAGGCCACGCTCGGCAGCTTGCCGACCGCGTGCGCGGCGACGCCGGTGAGCAGGGCGGGCGCCTCCTCGCCCCGAAATCGCGCCGCGCCGAGCCCGCTGCCGTGCACCGCCACCCGGCTCGCCAGCAGCAGGGCGGCCACGGGGTCCGGCGGCAGCGCGCGCCGCCCGGAGAGGACGAGGTCGACCACGGCTTCGCTGTGCTGGAGCAGCGGGCCCATCAGCCGGCGCCAGGCGGGTCCGTCGGCGCCCAGGTGCTCGCAGGTCGCCGCCAGTGAGCGGTGGGCCAGGGCGGCCCGACCGCCGTCCAGCGGATGGGCGTAGCTGATCTCGGGCTGCAGGAGTTCGACCCCGCGGGCCGCCAGGTCGAACGCGCGGAAGAACGGCGAGGCGGCGGCCATGGGGTGGACGGCGGAGCAGATGTCGTGCACCACGCCGGAGTCGAAGAGCGGGGCGGTGCGCAGCCCTCCGCCGATCGTCCCGGCCCCCTCGTGCAGTTCCACGCGCAGGCCGGCCCGGGCCAGGACCACGCCCGCCGCCAGGCCGTTGGGCCCGGTCCCCACGATGGCGACATCCGAGGTACTCACCACTGCTCCTCACTCTCGTCCGGCCGAAGCCGCGGCGGCCGCTCCCCGTGCCCGGCACGGGCCGGTGGGCCGGCCGCGAAGGAGGGCTCGGGTGCTCGGGGTCCGGCCCGTTCCGGCTCGGGCGCCCGCGTGTCCGGACCGGTCACCCGTCTGTCCGGACTCGTCGCCCGCGCGGCGCTGCCGGATGCGGATGCGGGTACGGGAGCCGGTGCGGGCCCGGGGGCCGGTGCGGGCCCGGGGGCCGGTGCGAGTCCGGGGGCCGGTGCGGGCCCGGGGGCCGGTGCGAGTCCGGGGGCCGGTGCGAGTCCGGCGTGCAGTTGCGAGCCGGCCAGGCGCCGGTAGAGGTCGTCGCTGCGCATCAGGTCGTGATGCGTGCCGGTGGCCCGGACCCGGCCCGCCTCCAGCACCACGATCTCGTCGGCGTCGATCACCGTGGAGATCCGGTGGGCGATCGCGATGACCGCGCACCGCCGGGACACCCCGCGCAGCACGTCACGGAAGTCCCGCTCCGTCTCGGAGTCCAGATGGGAGGTGGCCTCGTCCAGCAGCATCACCGCGGGCCGCTGCAACAGCGTGCGGGCGATGCACAGGCGCTGGCGCTGGCCGCCGGACAACCCGGAGCCCTGGTCGCCGAGTTCGGTGTCGAGGCCGTGCGGCAGGCGGTCGATCACCGAGGTGAGGCCGGCCATCTCCACCGCCTCCCGGACGGCGTCGTCATCCGCGTGCGGGGCGGCGTAGGTCAGGTTCTCGCGGAGGGTGCCGCGCAGGGCCGCGCTGTCCTGCTGGACGTAGCCCACCAGCCCGCGGACCGTGTCCAGGGGCAGGGTGGCGATGTCCTGCCCGCCGAGCAGCACGCGGCCGGCGTCCACCGGGTAGAAGCGCTCGATCAGCTGGAACAGGGTGGTCTTGCCCGCCCCGGAGGGCCCCACCACCGCCGTCAGCCCGTGGGCCGGCACGCTGAAGGAGACACCGTCGAGCACCTGCGTGCGCTCCGCCCGCTCCCCCCTCCGGTAGGCGAAGCGCACGTCCTGGAACTCGACCGCCGTCCGGTACGGGGCCGGTGCGCCGAGGGACGCCGGGTGCGCCGCGCCGGCCGTGCCCCCGTCCTCCTGGGGCAGCCGGGCCAGCTCGTCCACCCGCTGCACGGCGGCGCGGCCCTGGACGAACTGGCCCACGCCCATGAAGAACAGCACCAGCGGCGAGACCAGTTGGAAGAGGTACATGATGAACGTGGTCAGACTCGCCGTGTCCATCTCGCCGCGGGCCACCCGGGCCATGCCGACGCCCACGACGACGGCCAGGGCGCCCTGCGTGCCGACGTTCATGGACGGCATCAGCAGCGCGTTGTAGGCGTTGACCCGGATGCCGGAACGCCGTGTCCGCGCGGCCAGTCCCCCGATGCGGGCGGCCTCGCGGGACTCGGCGCGGGACGCCTTCACCGTGGGCAGCACGGACAGCACGCGCTGCACGCCGCTCGCGAACGCGCCGGTGTCCTCCCGGTTCCGCAGGGCCTCTCCGCGCAGCTTCCGGGCGAGCACGATGGACAGCACGCTGGCGGCGCCCAGGCAGCCGAGGGTGACGGCCATCAGCCACAGGTCGATGAGGAACATCAGCACCACACCGCCGACGACCGTGGCACCGCTGACGATCAGCTGGGCGAGGCTCTGCGAGAGGGCGATCCGCACCAGGGAGGTGTCGGTGACGGCGCGGGTGAAGACGTCCCCCTGCGACTCCTTCTCGAACGCGGTGAGATCGGCCCGCAGGATCCGTCCGACCAGGACCTCGCGGACGTCGAGGACGATGTTCTCCCCGGCCCGCCCGATGGCATAGGCCTGGAGCGCGGAGAAGAGGGCGCTCGCGCAGAAGAGACCGGCGAGCTGTGCGGCCGGGCGGGTCATCGGGGTGCCCCGGGCCGCCGCCTCGATCAGCTGCCCGACGGCCCACGGCTGGGCGAGCGAGGCGCCCACTCCCAGCAGGCCGAGCAGGACGCCGGTGAGCAGCAGCCCGGTGTGCTTCCTCGCGACCCTCGCGACCGACCCCGCCCCGTGCGCGGCCCCGGCTCCCGGGCTCGCCTCTTCCCCGTGCATCGCCATGAGCGCTCCCCCGCGCGGACTCCGCCGTCAGAACGCTCAAGCTAACACCCGGTATCGGATAAAGTTATGGGTTAATTGACCGGCGGGCGAGCGGTCCCCGAATTACGGGTACGACACGCCGATCGGCGTCAATTAACGCGCTGCTTTTGCTTGCCTTTACCGGCGCTATTCCCGGGGGCGGCAGGCGGCCCCCGGGAATCGGCCGTCCCTCACGCCTGACGGCGGTCCGCGTTCGCCGCGATCGCCGCCGCGAGGTGCTCGGCGAGGCCCGGCCGCAGGGAGTCGTAGAACGCCTTGAAGCGCTCGTCGGAGACGTACATCTCCCCCAGGCACCGGTGCATCTCGTACGGGCACTCGAAGAACCAGGTGCCGATGTGGCGCCGGTGCTCCTCGGCCAGGTCCATGGCCGCCGGACCGGCCGGCGGCTCCCCGGCGGCCACCAGAGCCGCGTACCGCTCGCCCCAGGCGTCGGCCTCGGCCTGGATGCGCTTCCAGTCCTCCTTGGTGTAGCGGGCCGCGCGGCGCTGCGACTCGGCGTACGCCGCCGTGCCGCCCCAGCGCTGCTCCGCCTCGTCCGCGTACTGCCCGGGGTCCTTGTCCCCGAACACCTCGAACCGCTCCTCGGGCGTGAGGTTGATCCCCATCTTCCGTGCCTCCATGGCGTGCTCCACGGCCGCGGCCATCTTCTGCAGCCTCTCGATCCGGGCGGTCAGCAGGTCGTGCTGCCGGCGCAGGTGCGCGCGGGGGTCCGCCTCCGGGTCGTCCAGCAGGGCCGCGACCTCGTCGAGCGGGAAGCCGAGTTCCCGGTAGAACAGGATCTGCTGCAGCCGGTCGAGGTCCGCCTCGCTGTAGCGCCGGTGGCCCGCGTGGCTGCGCCCGCCCGGGACGAGCAGGCCGATGTCGTCGTAGTGGTGCAGCGTGCGCACCGTCACCCCGGCGAATCCGGCGACCTGTCCCACGGAATAGTCCACTTCCGCTCCCTTCTCGGTACGCGCTCCACGATCCGTCCTCACGCCGCGTGAGGTGCAAGTGCGGGGACACGTCCGCGGCCGCCCCGGAGGTTGTGCGCCTTTCGCGCACTTCGTCCGCATATCGTGAGCCGGTGACCCAGGGCACCGAACGGCAGGCCTCCGCCGCCCCCGCCGCGCCGTCGGCGCCGGCCCGCGCCCTGCTGCCGCTGATCCTGCCCGCGCTCGTCGTGGGGATCGCCTCCAGTCTGCTGTACCTGCTGGTGAGCGGGCTGGCCGAGCGGCTGCAGAGCGTGCTGTGGGAGAACCTGCCCGACGCGCTGGGCATCGGCCGCTACTCCGCCGGGTGGATCCTGGTCATGCTGACCGCGACCGGTGTCCTGGTGGGTCTGGTGGTGTGGAAGGTACCGGGGCACGCGGGCCCCGACCCGGCCACGCTCGGCCTGTCCGCCGCCCCGCTGCCGCCGGCGGTGCTGCCGGGCCTGCTCCTCGCGGCCATGCTGATGCTGGCCGGCGGCCCGAGCCTGGGCCCGGAGAACCCGATCATCATGGTGAACGCGGCCCTGGCGTTCTGGCTGGGCCGCCGGCTGCGGCCCCGGCTGCCGGACGCGCTGTGGCCGCTGCTGGCGGAGGCGGCGACCATCGGCGCCCTGTTCGGCACGGCGGTGGCCGCCGCGCTGGTCGTCTCCGAGGCGCTGGCCGGACGGCCGACGAAGGGCCTGCTCTGGGACAGCCTCTTCGCGCCGCTGGCCGCCGGGACCGCCGGCGCGATGACCACCACACTGGTCGCCCGCCCCACCTTCGACCTGGGCCTGCCGCCCTTCGGCCGGCCGCACTGGTCCGATCTGCTCGCCGCCCTGGTGATCGCCGTCGCGGGCGCGCTGCTCGGCCTCACCGCCGTGTACGCCTTCCCGTACGTCCACCGCGCCTTCGCCCGGCTCCGCCATCCGGTGGCCGCGCTCACGGCGGGCGGCCTGGTGCTGGGGCTGCTGGGCGTACTGGGCGGCCGGCTGACCCTGTTCAAAGGGCTCTCGGAGGTCGCCGAGCTGGCCCGGGACCCCGGGGGCTGGACGGCCGGGCAGTTCGCCGTGCTGGCCGTGGTGAAGCTGGCCGCGCTGCTCGTCGCCGCGTCCTGCGGCTTCCGCGGCGGCCGGATCTTCCCGTCCGTCTTCATCGGCGCCGCGCTCGGCCTCGCCGGCCACGCCCTGGTGCCCGCGGTGCCGCCCGCGCTCGGCGTGGCGGCGGGCGTGCTCGGCATGCTGCTGGCCGTGACCCGGCAGGGCTGGATGAGCCTGTTCACGGCCGCCGTCCTGGTCTCCTCACCGACCCTGCTGACCCTCCTGTGCGCCGCCTCACTCCCGGCCTGGCTGCTGGTGACCGGCCGGCCGCAGATGCGGCTGCGGGGGGACGGGGCGGCGGTGCGGTGACGGCCGGGACAGCCGAGGCCCGGCGATGCGCAGACGCCCGGGAGCGGCAGGGCCCGCAGGCGCGCCGATCCCCGGATCGGCAGGGGCCGACAAGGCCCGGCGGTGCGTCGGCCCCCGGGCCGGCGGGCTCAGCGGTCGTCGTCCGGGTGCCGCTCGCCCGTCGCGTACGGGTTCTCCCCGCCCTCGGGCAGGACGGCGACGAACGGCTCGCCCTCGCCCGCGAAGGTGTACGCGCCCGCCTCGACACGCTCGATCAGACCCCGGGTCCACGCGGCCTCGCCGTCGGCCGTGTGCAGCCACATGTTCATGATCTCGCCGATGTGGCCGAGCTTCTCGGGGCCGTCCTCGGGGACGTAGTGCTCCGTGACGGAGTCCCGCCACCGCGCCAGGCCGTCCAGGCGTTCGCGCAGCAGCCGGACCGCCTCCGCGCGTTCCAGGTCGACCATGAAGCCGATCGCCGCGGAGAGCACGTCGATGCCGTCGATGCCGCGGTCCCGGGAGGCCAGGGCCTCGCGCAGCAGCCGGAAGTACTCGTCCGTGCCCGCGCCGGTGATCTCGTACTCGGTGCGGGGCGGGCCGCCCGCCGTCGAGGGGGCCACCTCATGGGCGTACAGCAGTCCCTGCTTCGCCAGCTGCTTGAGGGCGTGGTAGATCGAGCCGGGCTTGGCGTTGGACCATTCGTGCGCGCCCCAGTACTCCAGGTCGCCGCGTACCTGATAGCCGTGGGCCCGCCCGTGCTGGCGGACGGCGCCCAGGACCAGGAGTCGGATCGCTGACATGGGGTCCAGGTTATGGCGCCGGGGCTCAGCCCCGCTGCGCGAGGGCCACCAGCTCGAAGGCCGTCTTCCCGTCCAGCGACTCGCGGACGATGTCGGCGTGCCCGGCGTGCCGTGCGGTCTCCCGGATCAGGTGCAGGCACAGCCACCGCACGGACACCCGCTCGTCCGGCGGGAACCAGGGGTCGTCCGGCAGCGGGAAGGTGTCGTCCAGGCCGGGCACCGAGCGGACGTACGCCTCGGTCTCCGCGGCGACCTTCTCCCAGTACTCCAGCTGCCCGGCGACGGTCTCGTCCCCGGCCAGCCGGAAGCACTCGTCCCAGTTGGACTGGTCGCGGTGCACGGCCGGCGGCTTCTGCCTGGCCCGGGCGATCCAGCCCTGCTCGACCTCGGCGACATGCTTGAGCAGCCCGCCCAGGGACAGCTCGCTCGCGCTCGGCCGGGTACGGGCCTGCTCCTCGGTCAGCCCGAGCAGCGCCCGCCGGATGCCGCCGCGCTGCTCCTCCAGGAACGCCAGCAGCGCGCCCCGCTCGTCGCCCTGTGCCTCCGCGGGTACGTGAGTGACCATGACCGGCCGCCTTTCCGTCGGGTCGTCTCCTCGCCAGGTCTTCCTCCTGACACCGACGACGCTACGGACCCTTGCGGTCAGTTTCTGTCCGCAAGGGCCGGGCGGCAGGCGCTCCCGCCTCCTTCTCGGCAGGCCCTGGAACGGGCTTCTCGGCAGGCCCTAGAACGGGAAGCCGCTGCGGCCGCGCTGCACCGAGATCCACTTCACCGTGGTGAAGGCGTCCACCGTCGTCTCGCCGTTCAGCCGGCCGACGCCCGAGTGCTTCTCGCCGCCGAAGGGGACCAGCGGCTCGTCGTGGACGGTGCCGTCGTTCACGTGGAACATGCCGGTGTCGATCCGCCGGGCGAAGGCGACACCACGCTCGATGTCCGCCGTGTGCACGGCGCCGCTGAGGCCGTACGGGGTGTCGTTGACGATCCGGACCGCCTCCTCCTCGCCGTCGAACGGGATGAGGAAGGCGACCGGGCCGAAGACCTCCTGCCGGAGCAGCGCGGAGCCGGCGGGCACGTCCGTCAGCACGGACGGCGCGACCAGATTGTCGGTGACGGTGCCGTGCAGCAGGGCCGTGGCTCCCTCGGCGATCGCCTGCTCGACGGTGCCGGACAGGGCGTTCGCCTGGGTGGAGTTGATCACCGGGCCGATGACGGTCCCCGGATCGCCCGGGTCGCCGACCTTCAGCGACTTCACCTTGGCGACGAACTTCTCGGTGAACTCCCCGGCGATCGAACGGTCCACCAGGACGCGGTTGGCGGCCATGCAGACCTGGCCCTGGTGGACGTAGCGGCTGAAGACGGCCGCGTCGACCGCGTAGTCGAGGTCGGCGTCGTCCAGGACCACGATCGCGCTGTTGCCGCCCATTTCCAGGACCGCGCGCTTGAAGCGCGCGGCGCAGACGGTGGCCACGTGCCGGCCGACCGTGTCGGAACCGGTGAAGGAGATGACCTTGGGCACCGGGTGCTCCAGGAAGGCGTCCCCGATCTCGGCGATGTCCGTGACGACGACGTTGAGCAGGCCGCCGGGCAGCCCCGCGTCCTCGAAGAGCTTCGCGACCAGGGTGCCGCCCGCGACCGGGGTGTCCTGGTGCGGCTTGAGCACCACGGCGTTGCCGAGCGCGAGCGCCGGGGCGACCGACTTGACCGACAGCAGGAAGGGGAAGTTGAACGGGCTGATCACGCCCACGACACCGACCGGGACGCGGTAGACCCGGTTCTCCTTGCCGTCGGCCGGGGAGGGCAGGATCTTCCCCTCCGGGGCGAGGGCCAGGTGCGCCGCCTCGCGCAGGAACTCCTTGACGAGGTGGAGCTCGAAGGCCGCTTTGAGGTGCGTACCGCCCAGCTCCGCGATGATCACCTCGGTGATCTCCCGCTCGCGCTCCTCGACCAGCCGCAGCGCCTTCTCCAGGACCGCGCGCCGCGCGTAGGGGTTGGTGGCGGCCCACTGCTGCTGCGCCCGGGCGGCGGCGCGGTACGCCTGATCCACCTCGTCGACGGTGGCTATGGTGATCGAGGCCAGCTTCTCGCCGTCGTACGGGTTGAAGTCGATGATGTCCCAGGAGCCGGTGCCCGGCCGCCACTCGCCGTCGATGTACTGCTGGGACAGATCGGTGAAGTAGGACGACATGTGATCCCTCGTATCCCCGCTCGCGCGCTGCCTGATGCGACGTCATCGTACGCGCGCAGCAGAGCAGTTGAGGGCACGCCGCCGGCGGCCCGCGGCCAGGGCCGGCCGGGCCGTGAAGAGCCAGGGTTCAGGGAAGCGCCAGGTCCTAGGAGAGCTGGAGCAGACCCCGCAGCACGTCGCGGCTCTCGTCCGGGCCGGGGCTGTCGTGCTGGAGTTCTCCGAGGGCCTTCTCGTACTGTGTGACGTCCTCGCGTTTGTCCAGGTAGAGGGCGCTGGTGAGCTGCTCCAGATAGACCACGTCCGACAGGTCGGACTCGGGGAAGCTGAGCAGCGTGAAGGCGCCGGACTCGCCGGCGTGCCCGCCGAAGCTGAACGGCATCACCTGGAGGCGCACATTGGGCCGCTCGGAGACCTCGATCAGGTGCTGCAACTGGCCGCGCATCACCTGGCGGTCGCCGTAGGGGCGGCGCAGGGCGGCCTCGTCCAGCACGATGTGCAGTTCCGGGGCGCTCTCGGAGACGAGGTGCTTCTGCCGCTCCAGGCGCAGCGCCACCCGCCGCTCCACGTCGGCCTCGCTCGCGTCCCGCATGCCGCGCCGGACCACCGCGCGGGCGTACTCCTCGGTCTGCAGCAGTCCGTGCACGAACTGCACCTCGTAGACGCGGATCAGCGACGCCGCGCCCTCCAGGCCCACGTAGGTGGGGAACCAGTTGGGCAGGACGTCGGAGTAACTGTGCCACCAGCCCGCGACGTTGGCCTCCTTGGCGAGCGAGAGCAGCGAGGTGCGCTCCGCCTCGTCCGTGATGCCGTAGAGGGTCAGCAGGTCTTCCACGTCACGGGTCTTGAAGCTCACCCGGCCCAGCTCCATCCGGCTGATCTTCGATTCCGAGGCGCGGATCGAATAGCCCGCCGCCTCCCGCGTGATCCCCCGCGCTTCCCGCAGCCGCCTGAGTTGCGAGCCGAGCAGCATGCGCCGCACCACCGATCCGGGCTCTCCCGCGCTCACGTTCGCCAGCCTCCCCAACCGTTTCCAGCAGCCGCAGTCTGCCACTAAAACACTCCGAGCAGTACTCGCGCGATTACGGAAACGGAAAGACTGCGAAGAAAGCGCGTACTCGACGGCAAGAAGGAGGCAAGCCGCGGGGGCGAAGATGGCGGAAAAAATGCCCAGTAAGCCGTACGGGAAGGCCCAATTCGGTCACGTGCACGTGCATCTGCCCTTGCATCTGCTGTGCGCATCCGAAACCATGGTCCCGCGCCACCGCTGCATCGCAACGCCACTGCATCGCAACGACCGCGATCTCCCGGGAGTGCCTCGCATGGGGACGAATGGATCGACCATGCTCCAGCCGTTACGGCAGGGCCTTCCGCCGCTGGACCTCTCGGCGGTCTCCGACGCCGCCTCCTGTGCCCTGCCCGCCCGTTACGAGGCCGTGCGCGAGGCCAGGAGATTCACCCGCGGAACGCTCGACCAGTGGGGACTGGGCGACCGTTTCGACGACGTCTGCCTGGTGGTGTCCGAACTGGTCACCAACGCCCTGCGGCACGCGCTGCCCACCGCGGAACAGGGGATGCGCGGGGCACAGGGGACATCGAGGACGCACGGGACACCGGGGGCGCAGGGGGCGCGGGGGACGCAGGGGGCGCCGGGGGCGTGTGCGCCGGTGCGGCTGCACCTGATGCACTGGACCGAACGGCTGGTGTGCGCCGTGCGCGACCCCAGCCAGGACAGTCCCGTGGCCCGCGAGACGGACGACTTCTCCGCCGAGTCCGGCCGCGGCCTGTTCCTCGTCGACTCCTTCAGCGACAGCTGGGGCTGGCATCCGCTGGCCGGCACGCTGGGCGGCAAGGTCGTCTGGGCGCTGTTCCGGCTCCGCCCGGCCGGCTGACCGCGCGCGGCGCGCACCGACGCGGGGTTTCTCCGCGCGTCATGCGGTTTCTCCGCGTGCCCTGCGGTGTCTACGCGCGTCGCGCCGCCGCGGTCGCCGGTCCGCCCGGTGCGCGCTCAGCCCGCGATCAGGTGGTCGAACTCGCCGTCCTTGATGCCCAGCAGCATGGCCTCTATCTCCGCGCGCGTGTAGACGAGCGCGGGGCCGTCGGGGAAGCGCGAGTTGCGCACGGCCACGTCGCCGCCCGGCAGGCGCGCGAACTCCACGCAGGAGCCCTGCGAGTTGCTGTGCCGGCTCTTCTGCCACGCCACCCCGCCCAGCCGGGTGGCCGCCATGCCGTTGTGCACGTCGCACTCCCCGTACACGCCCTCGACGTCGTGGTTCACAGGTCGCTCCCCGTTGGTGCACTGGCTGGTGTGGCCATTGATGCATCGGTCAACTGACCCGGATCATAACCCTGTTCATTTGCAACTGCATGAGCAGATGCACGTGCACGCGCGGTGGTGCCGTGATTACAGGTTTGACGAGCGCTTTACCGGAATGGTGCGGCGCATTCCCCCGGCACGCGCAGGCCGTGGCCGCCTTTCCAACCGCCCGCGGTGGGGCGGTTGTTCCCGTTCGTGCGCGGTCGGCTCAGCCCGGGAGCGGCCGCCGGGGAGTGGTCGGCGGGGGCGGCGGGCGGGGTGCCCGGTAGCCTGTTGCGGTCCTACCGGCCGCCGGGCGGCCGGCCCGCTCCAGGTTGAGGGGATCTCAGTGACCAGGACGACCACGGCCGTGCGGTTCGCGACAGCCGGCCTGTTCGGTGTGCTCGGTGTGTTCGGTGCGCTCGCGCTGACGGCGTGCGACAGCGGTTCCGGCGCGGGGACGGGTACGGGCGCCTCCGCGAGCACCGGGGACAGCGCCTCGGCCGACCCGAGCGCGTCCGCGTCCACCACCGGCGGGGCCGGCGCGGCGGCCGGCAGCTGGCTCGCCACCAGCGGCGGCAAGGCGGTGGTCCTGATGCTCAACGGCGAGCAGGCGGCGCTCTTCTCGACCGACCGCACCACCTGCACCGGCTCCACGCGGACGCGGGACGGCAAGCAGGTGATCCGACTCGGCGACTGCAAGGCCCGTACCGCCGGCACGGTCACCTCCGTCAACAAGACCACGCTCCAGGTGACCTGGGAGGGTGGACTCGGCAAGGAGACGTACACGCGCGCCGCCGGCGGGGCGCTACCGTCGGGGCTGCCCACGGCGAGTCCCTCCTCCTGACCGCTCACTCAGGCCGGGGCGGGGCGGGCTACCGCACCGCACACTCGTACGTGATGATCCTTGAGCATCGTCACGAACCAAGGAACCTGCACATGCGCGCCTTTCCGATCACCGTCACCGCTCTCGCCGCGGCCCTCCTCCTCACCGCCTGCGGCGGCAGTGGAGGCGGTGACAGCAGCGACAAGGACACCGGTCGCACCGACACCGGCAGCAAGAACACCGACAGCACCGCCTGCCGGATCGGCGAGGTCGGGCTCCAGGTCGGCCCCGCCAACGCCGCGCCCTCCGCCGGAGACACCGGCGACGTCCCGGTCACCCTCACCAACCGGGGTGCCCGGTGCACCCTGGACGGCTTCCCGGGCCTGACCCTGTCCGCCGGGAGCGCCACGGCGGCCGTACCGCAGGACAAGACGGCCCAGCCGCAGAAGCTGACCCTCGCCAAGGGCGACACCGCGACCTTCACCCTCACCTATGTGCGGGGCAAGGAGGGCGACGGCAAGACCCTGGCGGCGACCTCGCTGAAGATCGCCCTGCCCGGGGCGGACGACGGCCAGGACTTCAAGTGGTCCTACGGCCCGGTGCAGGGCAAGAAGGACGCGGGCGACCCGGACGCGTCGGTGACGGCGTTCCAGCAGGCCGGGGACTGACGGCCGGAGACCGGTGCCCGGATCTGACGGCCGCACCGGCGGCCGATGGCCGGAACTGGCGGCCGGGACTGCCGACTGGTGGCCGGGACTGGCGGCCGGGGCAGGGCTTCGGGGCAGAAGCTTCGGGGCAGGAGCGTCGGGGCGGGAGCTTCGGGGCCGCTGGCGTCGGGGCAGGCTCGTCCGGCGGAAGGGCGTCGAGCGCGTCGGGCGTCGGGGCAGGCGCGTCAGGGCAGGGGCCGGTGGGACGCCACCTGGGCCCGGTCCGCCGCCCGCGCGCCCTCCGTCCAGCCGGCCTCGTCGCTCACCCCGCGCAGCCGGGTGGTCGTGGTCTGCGGGAACATGCGGTCGAGCCGGTCGGTGACCGCCACGTCCCGGCTCGCCAGCACCGGCAGGAGGTCCTCGGTCACCTGTGTCCCGGCGGCCTCGGCCAGGCGTGTGCCGATGCGGTGGGCGTAGGCGGCCAGGAAGGACTGCCGGAAGGTCTTGGTCCGTCTGCGCCCACCGGCCCGCTGCCCCGCCTCGGCCCTGGTCATCGCCGTCGTGGCCTGCACGAGGAGTGAGGTGTACAGCAGCTCGACCGACTCCAGGTCGGCGGCGAAGCCGACGACGGTGGAGAAGCCGAGGGGTTCGTTCCACACGGCCCGGCAGTGGTTCGCGGTGGCGACGGCGTCCAGGAGGACGGCTTTGGCCTGCTCGTACGGCGGTTCGACGCCGATCCGGCAGGCGCCGGGCGTGTCGGGGGACGGCGCGCGGGCGGCGAGCAGCGCCTCGTCGACGCTGTGCCGGGCCATCAGCTCCTGCGCCTTCGCGCTGAGCGCCTCCGCCTCCTCCGGGAACCCGGTCGCCTCCGCCTTGGCGAGCAGCGCGCGGATCCGGCCGAGCATCCGCGACTCGCCGCCCTGCGGACCGGCGGGGCCGGCGGGACCGGCGGGGCCACTGGGGCCGCCCGGGCCGCCGGGCTCGTCCAGGACTTCCAGGACGGGCAGCCGCAGCAGCAGGCGGTACAGCTCCAGCACGGCGGTGGCGTGCGAGAAACGGTCCGTGCGGCGGGGCGGCTCGGTGGTCAGCTCGTCGAGCTGGGCCCGCCAGCGGTGCCCGCGCGGCCGGTCGCGGGGTGCCTGCGCGCGGATGAGCGCCGCCGCGAGCCGCAGGTGGTCGTCGCCCAGTTCCCGGGCCACCGTCCGCGCGACGTCGGCCGGCTGCCAGCCCCGCTGCCAGGCGCCCGCGACGAACTCCTCGCCGCGCCGGGCGAGTTCGGCGTCCGCCCCGGGATCGGCAGCGAGCAGGGAGGCGCCCGCGTCGAGGGCGTCGTCGGCGGCGGCGTAGAGGGCGGTGCGGAAGGCATGGTCGACGGTCACGGATCGATCGTGCCATGCGGGGCGGGAACGCCGTCCACAGCCTGTGGACAACTGCGGGTGCGCCGGACCGCGGCCACCACCGCCCGAGAGGTGCCAACCAAGGGTTGACACACAGGGACTGTCAACCTATGGTTGACACATGACGAACCCCAGCATCCGGTCGACGGTCCGTCTCGACGACCTCATCTCGGCCATCAAGAAGGTCCACCAGGAACCCCTCGAACAGCTCCAGGACGCCGTAATCGCCGCCGATCACCTCGGCGAGGTGGCGGACCACCTCATCGGTCACTTCGTCGACCAGGCACGACGCTCCGGCGCCTCCTGGACCGACATCGGCGCGAGCATGGGCGTCACCCGGCAGGCCGCGCAGAAGCGGTTCGTGCCCAAGGAGTCCACCGCCCTCGACCCCAGTCAGGGCGGCTTCGACCGCTACACCCCGCGCGCGCAGCACGTCGTCATGGAGGCCCACGACGCGGCCCGGGCCGCAGGGAGCCGCGAGGGGCTGCCCGCGCACCTCGTCCTCGGGCTGCTCACCGAACCGGGCGGCCTGGCGGGCAAGGCGATCGAGCACCAGGGGGTGTCCCTGGAGACGGTCCGCGAGGCCGCCACCGCGGCGCTCCCGCCGGCCTCCCCCGACGTCCCCGAACTCGTCCCCTACGGCCCCGCCGCCAAGAAGGCCCTCGAACTCACCTTCCGCGAGGCGCTGCGCCTGGGCCACAACTACATCGGCACCGAGCACATCCTGCTGGCCCTGCTGGAACTGGAGAACGGCGACGGCGTCCTGAGCGGCGCCGGCCTCGACAAGGCCCGCACGGAGGAGTACGTCGTCACGACCCTGGCGGAGTTCCTGAAGGACCCCAGGCAGGAGGGGGAGGGGCCGGAGGCCGCGGAGGACGGGTCCTAGGCCGCGGAGGACGGGCCTAGGCCGCGGAGGACGGGCCTAGGCCGCGGAGGACGGTCCTAGGCCGCGGATACGCCCCCGGGCCCCGGAGGAGGGGACTGCGCGCCCCGGCCGGCTCCGAAGGCAGGGGCTGCCCGACCCGGCCGGCCCCTGATCACGGCACCCGCCGGGCCTCGACCCTGGTCGCGGCGGGTCGGGGTGGGCCGCGGGGGGTCACGGTGGGACACGGGGGATTGTCAGACCCTCCTGCGACACTCGCAAGTGTGACCGACCGGTGGGCTCTCGCTCCGGCCGAGGACGATGGCGTGGACGTCGCCCCCCTCGGTCCGGACGGGCTGCCCGCCGGGCCGGTCCGCCGCGCGCCGGACCTCGCCGGGGCCGTGCGCGGCAGGCCGGACGTCACCCGGTGGGTGTGGCGGTCCACCACCGAGGTGCACCCGCGGCTGCTCGCCGCGGGCGTACGCGTGGAGCGGTGCTACGACATCGAGGCCGCCGAGACCCTCCTCCTCGGCCACGAGGGCCACCACGGCGAGCCCCGTTCGGCCGCCGCCGCCCTGGCCAGGCTGCGCGGCACCCCCGTACCACCGGACCCGCCGCAGCGGGCCGCCGAGCCCGGCGCGCAGCCCTCGCTCTTCGAACCGCAGGGCGCCCGCGCCCGCCTGCCCCTGGACGACCTGCTCGCCGTCTACGCCGAGCAGCAGCGGCGGCACGCGACCACCGCCCACCCCGACCGCATGCGCCTGCTGACCGCCGCCGAGTCGGCGGGGACACTGGTGGCGGCCGAGCTGAACCGCACGGGCCTGCCCTGGAGCGCGGAGGTGCACCGCGAGGTGCTGCACGAACTGCTCGGCGAGCGGTACGCGGGCGGCGGCGAGCCCCGGCGGCTGGCCGAGCTGGCCGACGAGGTGTCGGCGGCCTTCGGGCGGCGGGTGCGGCCGGACCTGCCCGCCGACGTCGTCAAAGCGTTCGCGCAGGCCGGCTTCAAGGTGGGCTCCACCCGCCGGTGGGAGCTGCAGTCCGTCGACCACCCGGCCGTACCGCCGCTGCTGGAGTACAAGAAGCTGTACCGGATCTGGGTCGCCCACGGCTGGTCCTGGCTGCAGGACTGGGTGCGCGAGGGACGGTTCCGGCCGGAGTTCCTCGCGGGCGGGACGGTGACCGGACGGTGGGTGACCAACGGCGGGGGCGCGCTGCAGATCCCCAAGGTGATCCGGCGGGCCGTGATCGCCGACCCCGGCTGGCGGCTGGTCGTCGCCGACGCCGACCAGATGGAGCCGCGGGTGCTGGCGGCCGTCTCCCGTGACCCGGGCCTGATGGAGGTGGCCGGCCGGGAGACCGACCTCTACCAGTCGGTGTCCGACCGCGCCTTCTCCGGCGACCGCGCCCAGGCCAAGATCGCCGTGCTCGGCGCGGTCTACGGGCAGACCTCCGGCGACGGCCTGAAGAACCTCGCCGCCCTCAGACGCCGCTTCCCGCGCGCGGTGGCCTACGTCGACGAGGCGGCCCGGGCCGGCGAGGAGGGCAGGCTCGTACGGACCTGGCTGGGGCGGACGTGTCCTCCGGCGGCCGGCCGGGCGGAGGACGCCGGGGAGGAGGCGGGCATCCCGCAGGACGACCCGGACGGGCGGACGGCCGCGGGGCACCCGGCAGGGCACGCGGGGGACCAGGGCTGGACACCGGGATACGCCTCCGGCAACGCCCGCGCCCGGGGCCGCTTCGCCCGCAACTTCGTCGTCCAGGGCAGCGCCGCCGACTGGGCCCTGCTGCTCCTCGCCGCCCTGCGCCGCACCTGCCGGGACATGGCGGCCGAGCTGGTCTTCTTCCAGCACGACGAGGTGATCGTGCACTGCCCCGAGCACGAGGCCGACGCGGTCGTCGCGGCGATCCGCCAGGCATCGGACCTGGCGGGCCGCCTGACGTTCGGCGACACACCGGTGCGGTTTCCGTTCACCACGGCCGTGGTGGAGTGCTATGCGGACGCGAAGTGAGGTGAGGGGCGCGCCACTTACCGTCTACGGCATGCGGCTTACCGCCTACGGCTTGCGGCTTGCGGCTTGCGGCTTGCGGCTTGCGGCCTACGGCTTGCGGCTTGCGGCTTGCGGCTTGCGGGCATCAGGTCGCACCCGCTGCTCAGATCACCGGCGGCCGGCCCAGCCGGGTGAGCCGCCACACGGTCCGCCAGCGCATGGGCCTGCGCTCCCCCGCGGGCCGGCGCACGCCCTCCGCGAACCCGCCGCACCAAGCCCGCAGCCCGGTGGCCGACCGGGTCCGCAGCAGGGTGAGCAGCGTCCACACGCCCAGGTGGACCGGGATGAGCGCGAGCGGCAGCCGGCGGCGCGCCAGCCAGACCCGGTTGCGGGCGGTGACCCGGTAGTAGATGGCGTGCCGGGCGGGCGAGGTCCTGGGGTGCTGGAGCAGCAGTTCGGGTGCGTAGCGGATCTTCCAGCCGGCGTCGGCGGCCCGCCAGGCCAGGTCGGTCTCCTCGTGCGCGAAGAAGAACTCCGCGGGCCAGTCACCGGTCTGTTCGAGCATCGGCATGCTCAGGGCATGGCCGCCGCCGAGGAATCCGGTGACGTAACCGCCCCGCATCGGGTCGGAGCCGCCGATCCGGGGCACGTGCCGCTGCTGGGTCCAGCCCTGCTCGTCGGCGATGCGGAAGCCGACGATCCCGAGGCGCGGATCGGCGGCGTACAGGTCCCGTACGCCGCGCAGGACGTCGGTGTCGACGAGGAGGCCGTCGTCGTCGAGTTCCACCACCACGTCCACGTCCCCGAACTCCCGCAGCCGGGCGAGGGCGACGTTGCGGCCGCCGGGGCAGCCGAGGTTGTCGTCGACGTCGAGGGCGGTGACCTCGCCGGGCAGGGCGAGCCGGCGGGCGAACTCGGGCAGCCGGCAGCCGTTGCCGACGATCACGATACGGGTGGGGGCGAGGTCCTGCCGGGCCACGGACTCCAGCAAGGCGTCGACCTCGGCGGGCCGGTTGCCCATGGTCACCACGGCGACGGCGATCCTCGGTTCCACCGCCTCCACGGTTTCCACCTCCTCCACCTTCTCCACTCCCTCCACTCCCTCCACCTCTTTCACCGCGTCCACGATGCTCCCTCCCGGCCGTCCCGCCACTTCGCGCCCCGCCGTCCTCTTTCCGCTGTTTTACCAGGAGTTGCTACCACTCGTCGCGGGTTCCCACCGGGGTGCACCCTGCGGTAGTCCTGGAGATCCACATCCGACTGCCAGGCGAACCCGCCGGGGGAGAAACCGACATGCGACTGCGCTGTGCCCTGCTCGACGACTTCCAGAACGCCGCGACCACCGTCGCCGACTGGACGCCGCTGGCCGACAGGGTGGAGGTGACCTCCCACACCGAACACCACCCGACGGAGGACGCCCTCGTCGCGGCCCTCGCCGACGCCGACATCGTGGTCACCCTGCGCGAACGGGTGCCCTTCCCCGCATCGGTCCTGAACCGGCTCCCGCGCCTGAAGCTGCTGATCGCCTCCGGCCTGCGCAACTCGGTGATCGACTACGCGGCGGCCCGGGCGAACGGGGTGACCGTGTGCGGCACCGAGAGTTCGTCGACCCCGCCGGTGGAACTCACCTGGGCCCTGCTGCTGGGCCTGGCCCGCGGCCTCGTCCAGGAGAACGAGTCCTTGCGCACGGGCGGCCCCTGGCAGTCCACGATCGGCGCCGACCTGCACGGCCGCCGCCTCGGCCTGCTCGGCCTGGGCAAGATCGGCAGCCGGGTGGCCCAGGTGGGCCTGGCCTTCGGCATGGAGGTCACCGCGTGGAGCCAGAACCTCACCGCGGCCCGCGCGGCCGAGGCCGGCGTGACCCTGGCCGCCACCAAGGAAGCCCTCCTGGCGACCGCCGACTTCGTCTCCGTCCACCTGGCCCTGAGCGACCGCACCCGCGGCCTGCTCGGCCCGGCCGAACTGGCCCTGCTCAAGCCGACGGCGTACCTCGTCAACACCTCCCGCGCGGCGATCGTCGACCAGGACGCCCTGCTCACCGCCCTGCGCGAGGGCCGCATCGCCGGCGCGGGCATCGACGTCTTCGACACCGAGCCCCTCCCCGCCGACCACCCCGCCCGCACCACACCCCGCCTGCTCGCCACCCCTCACCTGGGGTACGTGTCCCGCGCCAACTACGAGCGCTACTACGGGCAGGCGGTGGAGGCCATCGAGGCGTACCTGGCGGGCAGCCCGGTGCGGACACTCGGCTGAGCGGACCGCCCCGCCTCGATAGCATCGGTCGGCGGGACAGCAAGGCGGAACGTCGAAGCGGGACGCCGAAGCGGGACGCCAAAGGCAGGGGGCGGCGGGATGGGCGGCGCGGCACGACTGCGCGTACCGGTGGGCGAGGACGCCGAACGATGGATCACCCGCGCGGGCTGCCGCCGGGTACTGCTCATCGTCCACAACGTGACCTCGGCGACCCGCCTGCTGGACACGCTCCCCCTGTTCCACGGCGACCTGCGCGTCCAGCTGTTCGCCACCTGCACGGGCTCCTCCCCCTTCCTGGCCGGCGTACCCGAACTGCTGGCCCAGGCAGGACTGCCGGTCCTCCCCTGGGAGCAGGCCAAGGAGACGGACTTCGACTTGGCGGTCTCGGCGAGTTACGGCGGAGAACTCGGGGAGATCAAGGGCAAGTTGGCCGTATTGTCACACGGCGTCGGATATAATAAGAAGCTCGCGACGCCGGAC